>JAKQBU010000064.1 GCA_029573975.1 Planctomycetota bacterium | reverse complement strand
TATACGCAGAACGTAACCATTTCCCTGAACATGGTGGCTCGTTCTCTGCGGCTGGGACCGGGGGATGAAGTACTGTCCACCCAGCATGAATACGGGGCAGTCGATCGCATGTGGCAGTTTCTGGCCGGCGAACAGGGCTTTTCCTATATCCGGCAGGAAATCCGCTTGCCCCTGGAAACGAAGGACCGGGCGGCGGAGGATTTCTGGCGGGCAGTTACCGACCGCACACGCGTCATCTGCCTTAGCCATATTACCTCCCCGACGGCTCTGCTTCTTCCGGTGGAGGAGATCATCGCCCAGGCACGCCAAAAGGGGATCCTAACCGTAATCGATGGCGCCCATGGGCCGGGCCAGATTCCGCTAAACCTGGATCGCCTGGATCCGGACTTTTATGGCGGGAATCTGCATAAATGGCTGATGGCCCCCAAAGGCTCCGGGTTTCTGTACGCCCGTCCCACCGCCCAGGCGCTGCTGAAACCACTGGTGGTGTCGTGGGGCAAGGAGCTGCCCTTCGCCAGCGGCTGTCCTTTTATTGATGATAACGAATGGCTGGGGACCCGGGACGTGGCCGCCTTTCTGGCCGTGCCGGAGGCCATCCGGTTCCAGGCGGACCATGACTGGAATACCGTTCGGGAGGAATGCCACCGGCTGGCGGTTGAGACACAGGACCGAATCTGCAAGCTGACCGGGATGCCGCCGTTGCACTCCCGGGCCGACGGCTGGTTTGCACAGATGTTTGCCGCCCCGCTGCCCGGCGAGACGAACCTGGACCGGCTCAAGGAAAGATTGTATGAAGAGCATCAAATTGAGGTGCCGCTGATCGAGTGGAACGGCTGGAAGCTGATCCGGGTGTCCGTTCAGGGATACAATACACCGGCTGACATGGACCGGCTTCTGGCGGCGCTAGAGAAACTGCTGCCCGGGTAAATACCACGGGCGGATTTTTCTTGCGGATTGTCCGGCGACCGTGCGGCAGAACAGGATGTTTTCGTCAAAATGGATCATATAAAGTTTTCCCCCCAATATAGGAGTATCCGTCATGAAACGAAGAGAATTTCTCGCCGCTTCCTGTCTGGCAGCGGCCGCCCCCTTGCAGCAAATGGTAGCCGGAGCTGACATGTCCGCCACCGCCAAACAATATCTCGAGCTGCGTAACTACGAACTGGCCTCCGCCGAGCATCAGAAAGCGTTCGACGAGTTTCTGGCCCGGGCCGCCATCCCCGCCTGGAATCGGCTGGCGATTCAGCCGATCGGCGTCTTTCAAATGGCGGAAAATGAAAATTGCAATCTCTGGGTTCTTCTGCCCCACCGTTCCCTCGAATCGGTCGTCACCACCAATACGAACATGCTGGCCGATCCCCAGTTTCTCGCGGACGGTGCCGCCGGTCTGAACGACTCCAAAGAAAACCCCATTTTCAAACGGTACGAAAGCTCCCTGCTGCTGGCCTTTGATCAGTGCCCGAAAGTGGAAACCCCCACGAAAAAAGAAACAAGAATTTTTCAGTTGCGGATCTATGAAAGCCGAAATGCCGTCATGGCCAAACGTAAAGTCGAAATGTTCAACCAGGGCGGCGAGATTGCCCTCTTCCGATCCACCGGATTGAATCCCGTTTTCTTCGGGGAATCCCTGATCGGCGGCAAAATGCCCAACCTTACCTATATGCTGGGCTTCGACGGTCCCGAGCCTCAGAAGGCCGCCTGGGATACGTTTATCAATCACCCGGAATGGAAGAAAATCAGTACCGATCCCTATTACCAGGATACGGTTTCCAACATTACTAATCTGGTGCTGCGGCCAACCGCTGCCTCACAGATATAGGATTGATAGATCTCTCTCTGTAAACAAAAACCGTATCTTATGGTATCCTATATATTACGCCCTTCTCAGGCAGTATTTCTGGAATTACACGGAGGACAACGCCTGGAGGGCATTTTGCTGGAGCCATTTGACTTTGCGGGCGACCATTTTCAGGAAGCG
Source organism: Planctomycetota bacterium (assembly GCA_029573975.1). The sequence continues at coordinate 7,728 of JAKQBU010000064.1, read as the reverse complement.
GAATCCCTGGACGTAGGCGAATTTCCCGGTGGCGGCAATGGGAGTAACGGCCTCGGTAATCAGGGCTTCGATTATCAGGCCGACAAGGATCTGCAGCTCCGGCTGGGACCAGGGGGTTTGCGGCCGGTAGCCGCGTAAAAACTGCTTGGTTCGTGCGGTATCCATATGGTCCGGCCAGTTGCTGGGATCGGTACCCCGGGCAATCAGGGAGAATTGCAGGCAGCCGGTGGCCACATCCCCCAGGGCGGGCATCCGCTGGAGGGAATCGTAGTCAATGACCGAGATAACCTGCCCTTGCCGGAAAATCATGTTTCCCGGATGCCAGTCTCCATGGCAGATGACCTTCGGAAGCCGGGCGTAGCCGGCCCGATCCGCCAACTCGCCCGCCTCTTCATAGGCAGTTAGAAGTTCCATGCACAAGCCGGCCAACTCGGCCTCCTGGCCCATGACGCTGTCATTTTTGGAAATAACAGGCATGGCGGCCTGAATATCTTTACGCACCCCGGGATTGGTGTGGCAGGTTTTATCCGGGACCTGGTAATCAGGCTGGTAATCCGACAGCAATTCATGCAGGCGGTATAACGTGCGGCCGGCACTAACGGTTGCGGCTTCGCTGCCGTCGTATTCCTCCCCGTCGATATACTCGAAGAGTTCATAGATGGCGGCGTAGGCCTGGAGCATGGAGCTGTTGCTGTGGCGGGTTCCGATCAGGCGAGGTGTGCAAAAGCCTTTTTGGGACAAATACAACTGGACATCATGGGCCAGGGCCACCCGGTACGGGTCATCCTTCCCCGGCGCCCGGCGTTTCAACAAAAACCGGCCCTTCTCCGCCACGATCAGCGATTTGGGCGAATAGAGATTGCCGCGATGATGCGAATGAATCTCAAAAATAGTCCCTAAATCATAATGGCTCAGAATGATGGCCAGCTCTTTGGGACGAAATTTACACTGTTTTTCATCAGACATCGCTGCTTCCGTCCCCATACCATTCGACCCGGCAAAATTTTACCCAGTAAACTATCCTCTCCGTACTAAATTTAGATACCTCGGTCAGCCCGAGGCTATCTCCCCGGCTGGGCGAGCGATTCATTTTTACACAGGCTGGAGTTACTTGCAGTCCTGTTCCGCTTCCATCATTTTTTGAACCCGCCGCTCATGCCGGCCCCCTTCAAATTCCGTGGCCAGCCAGGTTTCCACAATACGGGTGATCAGCGGATCGTTAATCAGCATGGCAGGCAGGCATAAGACATTGGCATCATTGTGCTTGCGGGACATCTGGGCCGTCAGTTCATCGTGGCAGAGGGCCGCACGAATCCCGCGAACCTTGTTGGCGGTGATCGACATCCCGATCCCACTGCCGCAAATCAATACCCCACGATCCGCCTGTCCGCCGGCTACCGCCTTCGAGGCGGGTATGGCATAATCGGGATAGTCACAGCTTTTGGATTCATTAGCGCCGAAGTCGAGAATTTCATGGCCGCCGCGCTGCAAAAGGCTCTTAATCAGTTCTTTCGCCTCATAACCCCGGTGATCACAAGCTATGGCTATCTTCATTAAAATCACATACCCTTTCTTTATCGAAAATACCAGTTTACTGTTTTAGTCCAAAAATTTTAGCAAACGATCTAACGAAATAATTCGTCCATCCTTTCATCTACATATTTTTTGATAAACTGCACACATTTTCTATATCCATCCACCTGCATACCAATCGGATCGGTCACCGATTGGTCCCGACCCAGTAAAACCGTCCTGCTTTCCGCCAGCGGATTCAAGGAAAGCACTGCCTGGTAATGGGGCCGGTCCATAACAAAGATATAATCCGCCTGATTCACCAGGTCAAGCGTCAAAATTTTCGAGTGATGATCTGTTATATCAACACCCAATTCCCGGCAGGCCTGGACCGCTTCCGGCGTCGCCGGCGAACCAGAAAAAGCCATCGTACCCGCCGAAACAATCTTATACATCTTTCCATCGAGTTGGTCAACCGAACAGGACAGTTTTTCCGCCAGCTTCCTGCGGCATAGCCCTTCGGCCATCGGGCTGCGACAGGTATTCCCCGTACAGACAAACAAGATAGTGACGGAGCGCATACGCCGAAGCATTTCTTCGTCAAGTACCCCTCTTCTAAGCACTTGCATCGAATCTCCCTCCAGTTTTACAATGGTCGAGGCCTGGGAATATCTGGTAGTACCACAATTCAGGACCAGTTCAATTTTACCATCCAATTGTACCAGGACATCTTCGGCGTTGATGGGAGGGGCCTGTCCGGCCCGGTTGGCGCTGGGAGCTACCACGGGGGAAGGAAACGAGGAAAGCATCATTTGGGAAACCCGGTCATCCGGTAACCGTATGCCAATACTGTTGTTATGAAATAACGCTTTACGCCGCTGCTCTGAGAGGGTTCCATGAATCCGTTCCATCTGGCTGGCGTTGAGCATAAAAACGGCGGTAAGGGGTCCCGGCCAGGCTTTACGCAGAAACTGCCGGTTTAATAACGATAGATCGGGCACGTACATATCCAGGGCCGCCCGATTGCCGATATGCAGGGTAAAGGGCTTTTCATCCGGACGTTCTTTGATTTCCCGCAGCAATTCAATCGCCCGGGGTAAATCTGCATTAGCAGCCAGGCCATACACCGTTTCGGTCGGAAAAGCCACCAGCCCCCCACTTTCCAGTACGCTATGCGCCCGGGCTACCGCCGCCTGGGCATCCGGGAGATCCTTTATATTGATAACTTCTGTTTTCATAACAGTCTATAGCCGAAAACCGGTTCATCACATAAATTGTAAGATTATATAGATCAAATATTTGTGTTTGTCAAGAATTTACCCAACTATTGACGTTAGCAAATTGTCCTCTTAGAATAGCTGGATTATGAATAAAGAAGTACACGCGGTTATTTTTGATCTGGACGGCACGCTGACGGAGCCGGTGCTGGATTTTGACCTGATCCGGGCGGAGATCGGTCAGATCAGCGGGCCTATTCTGGAGGCGATGGACGGGATGACGGCATCCCAGCGGGAGCGGGCGGAGGAGATACTTCGCAAATATGAGCGGGTGGCGGTAGAGGAGTCGCGGCTGAATCCGGGTGTGCATGAGGTGATGAGCTGGCTGCGGCAGCATGACAAGCGGATCGGGCTGTTTACGCGGAATCAGCGGGAGAGCGTGGAAACCTTCTGCCGGATGCATCATCTGGCGTTTGACGGGATTGTCACTCGTGAAGACGGGCCGTACAAGCCCGACCCGTTCCCGGTGACCTACGCCTGCCAGCAGATGGGGGTACGGGCGGAGGCGGCGGTCGTGGTGGGGGATTATGTGTTTGACCTGATGAGCGGGCGGCGGGCCGGGGCAAGGACGGTGCTGCTAGGAACCCATAAAAGTTATCTGAAGTTTACGGATCATGCGGATTTTGTGATTTTGAACCTGGGTGAACTGCCGGGGGTAATTGAAAATATGGAAAACGGCAAGATTTGCCAGAGCCGGGTCCGAATAGCCGATAATGTATGATGAATACCTTGCAGGACATGGAATTATCTGATTTATGTTATTATTAGCAATTGCCAACTTAACCCATCGGAAAGTCCGAAGCGCTTTGAGCATCCTGGCGGTGGCGATTGCCATCACACTGCTGCTGGTGCTGGTGGGTCTGTCCAACGGGACGTTGAATGAAGTTTCCGGGCGAATGCAAAGCGTGGAGGCGGAGATCGTGGTGCGGGACAAACACTTCGACCTGGGGAGCATGAGCGGGGGCAAGCTGTGGGAAAAGGAAATCGGGCGAATCGAAGCTATAGAAATTAACTCCCAGCCAGCGGTACAGAAGGTGATCCCGGTCTTTCTGGGGCGGATGAAGATGGCGGGATTATCGCAGAATGTCTTCGGGATCAGCCCGGAGGATTTTCCGGTTTTTGCCGGGCGGCGTAAAATCTTGAGCGGCCAACTGTTCGCGGATGACACAAAGCCGCTTTCCCTGGGGGCCAATCAAACCGAGGAGTCACCGTCGTTCTATCTACCCCTATTGATCGATCAGCGGCTTTCGCGGGCCGGGAATATTCAGGTGGGAGATGCGTTTAGCTACGGGGATGTTCCCGCACGGGTGGCGGGAGTGGTGGAGACGGGAGTGGCCGGACGGGTATTCGCTCCCATCAACCGCCTGCGGACGGTCAACGGGGTGGCGGTGCCGACCTCGCATATGTTTTTTGTGAAGGCCCAGCCCTCTTTGAATACCGAACAGTTGCAAGTGTTGTGCGAGGCAATCGAGCAGACCACCAAGCGCAGCGCCAGCCTGGTGGCCAATTACGCCCAGGTTCTGGCGGATAACTACCGCAACATCACTATTTTCATCAGCCTGGTCAGTATCATAGCACTGGTGATCTGCTTTTTGTTTATATTTGTAACGATGTACACGATAGTGCTGGAACGGGGCCGGGAGATCGCGATTTTGCAGAGCCTGGGGGCCAACCGCTCGGCGATTCTGCGGCAGACCATCCAGGAATCCCTGCTGATCTGTTCGCTGGGGACGCTGGCGGGCATCCTGCTGACGCTGGGGGTACGATGGCTGATTCAAACGGTGTCGCCGCTGATGACGATCGAGTTCAAGATAGAATGGCTGATGATTGCCGTCGGGGTGGGAATCGGCGGCGGTGTGATCAGTGCGCTGTATCCGGGCTACCTGGCCCTGCGTCATGACCCGGTGGAGGCTCTCAGCTTTGAGTGATACGACTGACATTGTAATCCAAACGGAAAAATTATCGAAAACGTTTACGAATGGGCGGCTGGAAACGCCGGTCTTATTCGATATCGATATGGAAATCCGGCGGGGAGAGTTTGTGGCAATTATGGGTCCCAGCGGCTGCGGGAAGAGTACGCTGATGCATATCCTGGGCCTGATGCTGCGGCCCACCAGCGGTACAATCCGGCTGGACGGCCAGAATACGGCGGATTTAAACGAATCGCAGCGAGCCGGACTGCGGCGGGAGAAAATAGGTTTTATCTTTCAGCGTTTTAATCTGCTGCCTAATCTGACCGCCCGGCAAAATATCGCGATTGCGGAGCGGATTCGCGGCAATCGGCTGGACGGGCAAATTATGGAGTCGCTGGCGGCGGTGGATATGGCGGAGAAGGCCCATCAGAAACCCGGCACGCTTTCCATTGGCCAGCAGCAGCGGGTGGCGATTGCCCGGGCGATTGCCCACCGGCCGGCGGTGATTATGGCCGATGAACCGACGGGAAATCTGGACTCCGCCAACGCGGACAAGATTCTAGACCTTTTCCGCCGGATCAATCAGCAGCAGGGTATCAGCCTGATTATGATTACCCATTCTCTGACGGCGGCTCAAAAGGCGGATCGGATTATCTGCATGGCGGACGGCAGGATTGAATATGTTTAATTATCTGAAAAATATTTTGCTACACAAAGGGTACACCACCCATGACCGGATCAATCTGCGGTACTGGTTTTTCGGGTTCGTTTTGTTTCTGGGGGTACTGACGGGTATCGCCCGGATGGGGCTGGCCGATACCGCCCGGGGCGTGGAGGAGGTATCGGGTTATCTGTGGCCGTGGGCGCTGTATCTGTTTTATATGTCCCTGTGCTGTACGTTTTTTCCCGCGCCGACCACCTGGCTGGTTTTATTGATGGCTTCCCCCATCATCCGCGTTTTCCCCCAATCCTTTCAGGCCGGTCCCTTCCACGCTTTAGAAACGGTCGTGATCGTCGCCGCCATCGGCGCTTTCGGTACGACGCTGGCGAATTTAAACGAGTATCATATTTTTACGTTTCTGCTGCGTTTCGGGAAGACAAAGAAATTCCAGAACACCCGCTTTTACCAGAAAGCCTGCCGCTGGTTCAGCCTCAGTCCCTTTACCCTGATGACCCTGATGAGTTTTCTGCCGATTCCGGTGGATGTGGTCCGCTGGCTGGCCATCTCCAACCAGTACCGCCGGGATCATTACGCCTACGCCTCCTTTGCGGGCCGGTTTTTGCGTTATAGTTTTATCGCGGCGGCCGCCACCACCCTGCAAATCGGCGGAATGGGAATTATCGCTGTACAAGGGGCGTTGATCGGTTTAGTCTTATTGCGATATATTCCCAAGCTGCTGGCCGCTCGTCGTGCAGAGCCGGGTGGGGAACCCATTACCACCCTGGAAACTATAAATGAATAAAGGAATTTACACTATGAAGAATATGCTTTGGTTACTTCTTTCAGCCATTATGATCTGTCTTTCCTACCCAGCGTTCGGTCAGGATGATCCCAACGCTACCCCCCCTACCGCACCCGAGCCGGCGGTAACAGCCCCAGCCGATCCCATCAGCCCGGAATTGAATACCCTGCTGGACAAGATCGAGAAACGTTCGGGCGAGCTGAAAAATTTCGAAGCGGATATGCTGTTCAAGCAGGAGCAACGGCTGGTTGACTCGGTAAAAATCCGCAACGGCAAGCTGTATTATCAGGCCAATCCGGAGGCGGTATATTTCCGGGTGCATTTCGCCGATCTGCTGGAGATGGATCTGGAAGAGGAAGAAAAGCCGGAGCCGACCAAATTCAATGAGGATTTTGCCTTTGACGGGCGATGGCTGACCCGGCGGAACGAACTGTTCAAGAGCATTCAGAAGTATGAGATTTCCAAGGAGCCGGCGAATAAGGAGACCTTTCGGCTGGGCAAAGGCCCCTTCCCCCTTCCGTTCGCCCTGACCAAGGCGGATATCCTCAAGGAATTTGAGGTGCAGCTTCTGCCATCCGATCCGAATGACCCGGCCAAGACCAGCCATCTGAAGCTGAAACCCAAAAACGACAGCTCGCTGGCGGAGAAATACCTGGTTCTGGATTTTTGGGTTTCGGCGGAAGATATGGAACCCCGCCAGATCCGCTATGCCAGCCCGGACGATGAGATTACCACGGTGACGTGGTCCAAAATCAAGACCGACAAGACGATCCGCAAAAAAACTTTCGAGCTGGAGGCCCCCGACAAGGACTGGGAGGTGGAAGTCAATCCGCTGGAAGAGGCGAAACCGTAAGAACCGAGCGCTACGGTGAATCCGGGTTGGGCCTGACCGGCTTCAGGGGTGGACGGACCGGTTTTCGGTAAGTCATTGCAGGTTTACAGCGGGGCATTGCTGTCTTCCAGCACGAAATTGTAAGATACAGGGCGGCATTACAACTTTACATCGTGATGCCGGGAGGTTACACTATTATTGTAAGGTGATATCAATGTGTTACTGGCTTATATGGAGGCGACGTGAAAAGGAAAAAGGATGGTAAGTGCTTGGAATTAATTCGTTTAGACAAGCTATCTATGATTTAACAGGGAAATACATGGAGAAAAAATGAAATCTGCTATAATCACAAAATATCAGCAGGATAAAAGACGTTATTGGATAGATGAAATAAGTCGTCTCAGCGGCAACTTTGGGGTGGATGCAGAAAAAGTTGAAAAAGAACTATCAGTAGAAATTAAACATGATGGAATGAATTCATTGCTTGGCCATTTGCGGCTCTGTGGTGCAATTCCAGAGAAATATGGGCATGATTCAAGCGAGGAAAAACTATATTCGAAATATACCGACGTTGTTATTCACCAAGCCTTCACTGCTATGGGTTATCAAAGTTTGGTACTAAAAGAGCGAGCCGATATGGCGGATGTTGAGTGCGTGAATAAGGATTATAGTTTCGTAGCTGACGCAAAATCATTTAGATTGAGCCGGACGGCAAAAAATCAGAAGGATTT
>JAKQBU010000015.1 GCA_029573975.1 Planctomycetota bacterium | reverse complement strand
TATCAAAACCTCAGTTAATTTGTCAAACTGCGAGCAGGGGCGGGTATTTGCCCGCCTCTGCTGATGAATTTCGCACTGGAGCCGGAATTCTTGACTTCCATAATCGGCCCGCCGCCGAAGAGTCCGCCAAAGGATACATATTCACCGGCCTTCTTGCCGGGGACGGGAATTAACCGGGCCGCGGTCGTTTTGTTATTGATCACCCCAATCGCCATTTCGTCGGCAATTAACGCACTGATGGTGGAGGCATCGACCTCGCCGGGGATCAGCACCATATCCAGCCCTACCGAGCAAACCGCCGTCATGGCTTCCAGCTTTTCGATGGTCAGGTGCCCATCCGCCGCGGCCGCCGCCAGATTGGAATCTTCGCATACCGGAATAAAGGCCCCGCTCAAACCGCCCACCGAGCTGCTGGCAAACAATCCCCCTTTCTTCACCGCATCATTCAGTAATGCCAGCGCCGCCGTACTGCCGGGACTGCCGACATGCTCGATGCCCAGGGCATTAAGAATCTCCCCCACACTATCTCCCACTTTTGGTGTCGGGGCCAGCGAGAGATCCACGATCCCAAAGGGCACGGAGAGAGCGGCGGCCACCTCCCGGCCGATCAGCTCGCCCACTCGCGTCACCCGGAACGCGGTCAGCTTGATCTGTTCCGCCAGTTCATTGATTTTCACCGGGCCGGCGGCCTGCGCCCGCTCGATGGCCGATTTGACCACGCCGGGTCCGCTGACGCCGATATTGATGACACATTCGCCCCGGCCCGAACCCATATAGGCCCCAGCCATAAACGGATTGTCACTGGGGATATTGGCAAAGACCACCAGCTTGCCGCAGCCGAAACCATTCTGTTCCCGGGTCGCCTCGGCGATCTGCTTAATAATCTCCCCCATCGTCGCCACGGCGTCCAGATTGATCCCGGCCTTGCTGGTGGCGACATTCACCGAGGAACAGACCCGGGCGGTCTGGCTGAGCACCTGGGGCAGCGATTGAATCAAAACCTTTTGACCTGCCGTTTGCCCCCGCTCCACCAGGGCGGTAAATCCGCCCAGGAAATCCACCCCCACTTTCGCCGCCGCCTGGTCCAGCGTCTGGGCGATTTCCAGGGCCGCCCGTTCGCAATGCCCCTCCAGCAGGATACTGACCGGCGAAACAGCAATGCGTTTATTCACGATGGGGATCCGGTATTTCCCGCCGATCAGATCGCACACCTCCACCAGCCGCGCGGCACGGGTGAGAATCTTATGCATCAGCTTCTTGCAGACCAGTTTCACATCCGGCCCGGCACAATCGTTGAGATCAATCCCCATGGTAACGGCCCGCACGTCCAGATTCTCGCTTTGCAGCATCCGGATCGTGGTAAGAATTTCATCGGTTCTCAGCATCGTTTATTTCCATTTACTCTCTATGATATTCCGTTGGTTAGCCTCTTTAACGAATATTCCCCAGCCGCAGTTCATTAGTGGCTACGAAGATATTCTCATGCTGCATGTTGGCGAAAAAACCGCCTTCCTGGCCCACCGCCTCCAGGTCCGCCTGCACCATGAATATATCCAGCTCCGCCGGCACGGTTACCTGGCAGATCACGATAAATTCCTG
>JAKQBU010000630.1 GCA_029573975.1 Planctomycetota bacterium | reverse complement strand
TACGTATAAAAAGCCAAGAGTGAGAATAATAATCGCTGCGACCAAAAGTGGTTATTAAAAAAAGGAAAAAAATAGAAGAATTTGGTCCAAGGTGAGGTAAAAAGTTATGGCGGATATGGAAAGTCTGAAGAATTCAATCATCAAAGGGGATCAGAATACAGCCAAGGCGATTACAGCCCAGGCGCTGCAGGAAGGAATGTCGCCGGAGACCATATTGAATAGCGGTTTGATCGCCGGGATGAATGTGATTGGGGCGGCGTTCAAGAAGAATGAGGTATATGTTCCGGAAGTGCTTATTGCCGCGAGAGCTATGAAAATGGCGATGGAAGTTTTAGCCCCGAAGCTGGTAGAGGCCGGGGTCAAGCCGATTGCCAATGTAGTAGTGGGAACGGTGCAGGGCGATTTGCATGATATCGGGAAAAACCTCGTCGTGATGATGCTGAAAGGGGCCGGATTTAACGTGATTGACATCGGGACGGATGTCTCGCCGGACAAATTTGTGGATGCGGTGAAGAAAAATGATGCCAAACTGGCAGGTTTGTCGGCTTTGCTGACGACAACGATGCCGATGATGGATAAGACGGTGGCGGCGTTTAAGGCGGCGGGAATGCCAACCAAAATTATGATCGGCGGAGCGCCGGTGACGGATGAATATGCTAAGAAAATCGGGGCGGCCGGTTATGCCCCGGATGCAGCCAGCGCGGTGGATGTGGCCAAATCGCTTCTGGGTGTATAAACAAAATAGATAAAATAATTCTATATTAGAACTTAACAGCCGTTTAATCAGGTGATAAAATCATGGATTAAGCGGCTGTTTTTTTGTTGACAATGATTTGGCCGAAAGGCAGAATAGGAGCCTAAACGTAAGAGCGTGTTTTTGTGGTAATCTATTATGGCGTAAGAGTTTGGTAAGACGCCGGGGATTGCCCTGAAACGGGAAAACATTGACGGGCGTTTAGACCTACCTGCCTGTAGAATAGTTAACTGCTTACCAATAAATAACCTACGTGATGCCAACCTTACCTGCAAGGAGATATCATGAATCGTCTTATTCGCAGAAATCGCCGTCAGCGGACCGGGAAAAGCCTGTGGGAACGAATCTGGAGCAAATCCGGTAAAACCACCCCGCCGCGAACACCCTTGATTGCTGAACCTTTGGAGAGCCGATTTCTGCTCACCACCCTTACCTTGCCGAAAGGGGTCACCAGCGAAACCCAGTTTGTGTATGCGGATCCGGCGACGACGGATCCGGGCAGTGATGTATCTGATTTTAATCTGATCCAGATCGGCACGCTGTCCGGGGAGGCGCCCAGCAAGGATATCGTGGTGGAGATTTATGATTATCTGGGCAACGATATCGCCGGCGACCTGACGATTGACGGTCAGACGATCAGTTTATTCGGCGGACCGGGGGGGCTGAGCCTGATTGACGAGGTGCCGTCGGACCAGACGGGGTGGCTGGGGAATTTGAGCATCAACGCGCTGGCGACCTACGACAATGCGACCTATGGCATATCGACCGGGGGCCTGCTGGTTCGGATTGACACCAACAGCGGCACGGTCGTGCAGGTGCTGGGGAACTTGCGGGATGAAGAAAATCCGAGCATGACCTTCAGCAATTTCCAGGCGGCGGATTTCGGCAGCGATGGGAATCTGTATGCCGTGGTGCGGACGGCAACCTTTAATTCGGTACTGGTTTCGGTGGAGATTGCCGGGGCGCATGCCGGTGATATCGATCCGGTGGGCAAGGATGACAATGGGCTGGACAGTTACCAGAACAGCCGGGTTGGAGCGGTCAACTCGAATATTACCACGATGGTCCGGGATCCGAATTTTACCCCCGATCCCAACCTTGGTTCGGTGGTGCAGTTTATCGGATTTGACACGGGGGCGTCGGAATTTGTTACCATATCCACCAATAATACCCTGACGGGGGCGCTGCTGGTTTCCAGCTCGACCCGGGCGTCGGCGGATGACAATACGCGAGTGGACGGCCTGATGTATGATAATCAGGGCCGGCTGTTCGGACTGCTTACCGATGTGCAGGAGGGGGCGCCGTCGGGCGGGAGCCTGGTGCTGGTGAATCTGGATGCGGCGGCGGACGGCCGGTTTACCGAAGTGGAAGATTACGGTACGGTTCCGGGCACGGAAGATACGAATATTGTGCTGATGGG
>JAKQBU010000629.1 GCA_029573975.1 Planctomycetota bacterium | reverse complement strand
GTTAAAATGTTAAAATGTAACGATTATAACGATTGTAGCGATTATATGATTTATTGTGGTTATTATGCAACAAGGCAGGTTTTTGGATAAAAGTTTATAAGTATCTGGAAATAAACGATATAAAATTAGTTTTGTGGTTTTTGTGTTGTAAAATAACAACAATGCCAAGCAACAGAACCGAAATGAGTTACAGTTAGAAAATTCCTTATTTGCCACAGTATAAGCTGTTACAGGAAGTTACGGTGTTTTCAAAAAAACTTGTCGAAAGAGTATGTTATGGCACTTCCTTTGCTCGAGAAAGGGCAGGAGATGAGAAAGGATGAGGAAAGGTAAGGTTCGTCTGACAGATTTGATGGAACAGATAAAAGAAAGGCGAAAGGATCGCCGTCTGGAGGTGCGGTTGCCTCTGGAATATCGGCGGGAATCTGCTATCCGTAGTGGCATAAATCGGACTGTGACAAGGAATGTCAGTACGGGTGGATTATATTTTGAAACCGCAGCAGAAGATCTGCGTGTTGGGGATAATTTGCAGATGGAATTAGGAGTCCCGGAGGGGGAGGAGCGGTTCCCGCGTCATAGCAAAATAACAACGGGGGGCCAGGTGGTACGGGTGGATAATCTGGAAGGGGAGCGGAGCGGCGAGGGCTTGGAGTATCCTCGGTATGGAGTTGGAGTGCAATTCCGGCAGGGTTTCAAACTAACATTTTAGATTGTCATGAACAACCAAAGTTTCAGAACAAACGTGCTATTCGGTCCAAGACCGGTTTTTTGTGAAATCCAACAGGCTGAATTGTTATAAGTGTTTACGGGTGGGAGAAAAGAAAGAAAAATTTTACAGGTTTTCCACAATTGCCGATAATGAATAACAATGAGTTAAAAATTTTTTATAAGAATATGTGTATATATGCGGTTTATTCGATTGAAAACCGCGATATATAGTGCGTATTGATGAAAGTTGAAAAAAATGTAAAAAAAAGAGAAATTTTTTTATTGAAGTAGTGGGAAAATATGGTAGATGTTGGGAATTAGTGGTGAGCAGTGGCGAGCTGAAAGCTAATCCTGAGACCATATCAAAAAGTGTAAAACTTTTTCGAATTATATCTGATGGTAAGTTTTTTGCATAACCGAACCGGAATTTCTGTTACATAGAAGTTGCGGCAGCAGAAGAGAAGGCCATGCTGTTATTAACCGGCGAGTATGAATTGACGATCGACGAGAAAAATCGATTGTCGGTCCCTGCAAGGATTCGGGAGCAGATTGATCCCCAGGAGCATGGTCAGGGATTTTATCAGGTATTGGGAGTGAACCGGATCTTAAGTTTATATCCGGACAAGTATTATCAGCGCATCGCCCTTGCCGTGGCTCCACGGATGGTGGCCCCAGATGAGTCATTGGCCTTTGACCGGGTCAATTACGCACTGGCCGGCAGGGTAGAGCTGGATCGGCAAGGTCGAGTGCTTTTGAACGAAAAAGCACTTCGGCGTGTCGGCCTCAAGGAGCAGGTGACGCTGATCGGCGCCAGAGATCATCTGGAGATCTGGGATCAACAGCAGTGGGAACGGTATTTAGAGGAGCATCTGCTGGATCACGAGCAGATGCTGCTGAAGGCGCGTGAGGAAGCCATGCGTCGTGAGCGTGAAACAGCGGGCTGGTAATGTGCGGATATGGGCCTGAGGCGTGCGTGTGGAGCGGAGAAATCCCACTCGCGGTGAGAAAAATACTTGGAAAGCGGTTTCCATTGACATAAATCCTGAAATTTCATTACGTTTTGAAAAGCAGAGACTGGAGGTTTTATGAATGATTGCAGTACAGGTTTGGCATCGCTGGAAGAAGGAGTCGGTCTGGCGGAGTCCATGGAGAAAAAGCTGGTCTATGATGTACCGGAATTGGATATGGAATCGATTCGAGAAGAGCTATGCCAATTGGAAGAACGTTTGAACCGTGTGCGAAGTTGGGGTGGGGCATATGCGGAAATTGATTTTTCTGACCAGGTAAAAATGTTGCTGGGTAACGAAAAATCGAAAATAGTGGCCTGAGGATTGGAAGCGAGGAGCGGAAATTGGAAGAGCCGGGCCAAAAACATGAACCGGTTCTGCTGGAACCCTTGCTGGATGCATTGCGATATGGTCCGGAAGCCATACTGGTGGATGCGACAATTGGGCAAGGAGGCCATGCGTATGCGATGTCTAAACGATTAAATGACAAAGGCTTACTAATCGGTTTGGATGTGGATGCCAGCAGTCTGGAAACGGCACGGAACCAGCTGATGGGGGTGAAATGCCGGGTAGAATTGCGGCGAGCTAATTTTGGCTATCTGGATGATGTGCTCCAGGAATTAGGAGTAAAAGGAGTGTCTGTGATTCTGGCGGATCTGGGTTTTTGCAGTGCCCAGATGGCGGACCGGAATCGCGGTTTTAGTTTTCAGGAGGACGGGCCGCTGGATATGCGGCTAGATGACCGGTTGGGAAAGACGGCGGCAGACCTGGTGAACGGGCTGCCGGAAAAAGAACTGGCCGATTTGCTCTATGAATATGGCGAGGAGCGCAAGAGCCGCCGGATCGCCAAAGCGATTGTGACGGCTCGCCGCCGGCAGCGTCTGACGCGGACGCTGGAGTTGGCGGCAGTGATCCTGGAGGCGTTTGGTTTGCGGGATTGCGGATGGCAGTATAAGATTCATCCGGCGACGCGGACGTTTCAGGCGCTTCGGATTGTGGTAAATGAGGAGTTGAAGCATCTGGAGCGATTGCTGGAAATGGGACCGAATTTACTGGTTCCAGGCGGCCAGATGGCGGTAATCAGCTTTCACAGCCTGGAAGACCGGCTGATCAAGAACAGTTTTCGGGTGAATTATGCCGAAGGCATCTACGATGAGATATCAAAGAAGCCGATCGTGGCGGGGCGGGAGGAGATTTTGCGGAATCGCCGCAGCCGCAGTGCAAAGCTGCGCGTGGCCCGTCGCGGTTCGTAATTCCGATAATATTTGGTGAAGAAATAAAGATATTCTTTACGATAGAGTAAATAACCATATAATGTTTGAACCGAAAGACAAAAAGATAAGCAAGGAGGCTTGTGTATGACGCGTGAAGCGAAAGTAGGGTTGTTGCTGGGGCTGGTGTTTATTGTGGCGATTGCGGTGGTCTTAAGTGATGTGCATCAAAACAGCACCAATTATGTGGATGAGACGCTGGCGCTGAGCGAAGTGGATGAAGGAACGCCGGACAAAGCGGTTTCGGAAGGAGTGAATCTCTCCGTGGCGGTGAAGCAGTTATCGCCGCAGGAACCGCTGGTGCAGATTTCGTCGCCGAAACCGGATATTCCCAGTCCGATGGTGCTGACGGAGGAGCCGGCGCCGCTGGGGCCGCCGATGAGTTTTCCGGTCCGCAGTGATGAACCGACAATTCGGTATGAGAGTTTTCTGCCGAGCAGTGCCCGGCCTGGAATGGTTGTGACGAATGAGCCGGTGAAGACTCAGGAATCGAGTGTAATACCTGAACCGTTGCCGACGATTGTTCCGCCGAGCGGGGAAGTGGAGCGAGCGGTGGATGCGGTAGTAACCCAGGAGATACCCTCGGCGATCCAGTTTGCCGGGAATCTGGTAACCCCGCCGGCGAAAGAATCGCAGGTATATGTGGTGAGCAAGGGGGATGACTTGAGCAAGATTGCCAGGAAGGTATATGGGGAAAAGGAAGGCAACCGGTGGGTGAATATTAATAAGATTTATGAGGCCAACAGCCGGGCTATGGGTTCCCGGGATAATCTTCAAATTGGTCAGCAATTGGTGATTCCGGAGATAGGATCGACGGAAACGAATGATTCGGGAGGCCAGGCAAGCAATCCTGTGCGAAGCGAGAAAAAAGAAAGCCGCAAAGGCAGAGTATATGAAGTGAAAGAGGGGGATACGTTGTGGAAAATAGCAGCGAAGCAATTGGGCAATGGGGTTCGTTATCAGGAGATTGTGGAGATAAACAAGGAGGTGTTCCAGAAGGCCGGCGGTCCGGATAAACTGCGTACCGGTATGAAGCTGCATTTGCCGGAATAAAAAGGAGAGAATACGGCTGTCCCGACTGTAGTACGAGAAAAGTAAAATATTTTGGGTTATGGTATAGGTGTGAAGAAGCACGTGTTTGATAGTAAGCGTATGATATGTCTGTTTGTGATGGCGCTGCTGATCGGATTGGCGCTGGTGCATTTTCGAACGATGCATAAGCGGGTGGTGTATCAGGTGGCGAATATGCGGGAGGAAGAACAGCAGATACGTCAGGAGTTATGGCGTCAGCAGGGCCAGTTAAGTATGATGCTGGAGCGGCCGGGCCGGATCCGGGAACGGGTGGAGTATTACGGGTTGGCGTTATGCCCGCCGGGAGAAGAGAAACCGGTCGTTGAGAAGGAAAAGTTAGCGAAGAATGCCGAGAGTATAAGCGCGAATTAGCATAGGTACGAATGTGTCAACTGAGCGGCAAGAAATGTGGCGTGGTCAGATCTGCCTGGCGGGATTGATTGTTTTATTGCTGGTGGTAATGGGGCGCTGTGCCTATTTGCAGGGGTGGAAGAGTGACTTTTACCGCGCGCGGGCGGATCGTCAGCAATTGAAGTTAATTCCCCAGAGTGCGCGGCGCGGTTTGATTGTAGATCGTCGGGGGCGGGTGCTGGCGGTGAGCAATCAAGTGTATTCGGCCGCGGTGGATCCGACGCTGCTGGCGGAGGTGCGCGGGACATCGGATCGGCTGGCGGATATTCTGTCGCTGGACCGGGAGGAGGTGTATGCGAAGATTCAGGAGCGAAGGGACAGGCGATTTGTATGGCTGAAGCGGATGCTCAGCGAGGAGGAAACGGAACGGATACGGGATTTAGGGCTACGCGGAGTAATCTTGCAGCGGGAATATGTACGGAGTTATCCGATGGGTTCGCTGGGGGCGCATGTGCTGGGATTTACGAATGTGGATGATGAGGGAGTAGAGGGGGTGGAAGGGTATTATAACCAATATTTGAGGGGGGAGCCGGGATTGTTTGAACTGCGAATGGACTCGCTGCGCCGTCCGATCGGGACACTGGGGGAGTGTCAGTCGGGTCGGGACGGGAATACGGTGGTTTTGAGTGTGGATGTGATGATCCAGGAGTATGTGGAGGAGCAGCTTCGTCTGGTGGTGGAGAAGTACCGGGCGGCGGGGGCGACGGGGATTGTGATGGATCCCAAGAGCGGAGAGGTTTTGGCGCTGGCGAACTGGCCGACGTTTGAGCCGGAGCAGGCGGGCAAGGCCCGTCCGGAGGTGAGGCGGAACCGGGCGTTGACGGATCCGATTGAACCGGGCAGTACCTTTAAGCCGTTCACACTGGCGTCGGCATTGGAAGGGAACTATGTCACCCTGGATCAGAAAATCGATTGTCTGGATGGTCCGTACACAGGGAAAGGGTTTGGTTCGATCCATGAATACCGGCAGTATCACGGAGTGCTGAGTGTAGCCGAGGTCATCATCAAGTCCAGCAATATTGGGACGGCGAAAATTGCCCAGAAGATGGGGAAAAAGTATTTTTATCCGATGATCGAGAAATTTGGATTCGGCCGGAAGACAGGGATTGATTTATCGGGGGAGGGGGCCGGGATTCTGATGCCGCTGAAAGAATGGAAATGGGGCGAATATGCCCTGACGCGGGCGTCTTATGGACAGGGACCGGTGGCGGCTACGCCTATTCAGATGATCCGGGGGTTCTGCGAGATTGCCAACGGGGGTAAGCGGATCCAGCCGCGAGTGGCACGGGGTGTTCTATCCCCCGATGGTGCGGTGGTGGAGGAGTTTGTCAAAAAAGGGAAAGAACCGGGGAAGGAGGGGGAAGAGTCCGGCGATCAGATTATTTCGGAAAAAGTAGCGCGGCTGATTGTGGATCAGGTTTTAACGGCTGTGGTGGAGAGCGGGGGAGGAACCGGAAAGACCGCCTATCTGGATGAATACCGGGTGTTCGGCAAGACCGGTACGGCAAAAGTGCCGAAAAAGGGAGGGAAAGGGTATGAAGATAATAAATATATCAGTTCCTTTGTGGGTGGGGCGCCGGCAGAGGATCCGAAATTGTGTGTTATGGTGATTGTGTATGAACCGGATCGCAGTTTGGGGCTTGGTTATACCGGCGGGCGGGTGGCGGCACCGGCTGTGAAGGAAATATTGCGGCAGAGTATGGCGTATCTGGAAGTACCAGCGCGGAAGATGGAAGAGAATAAAAATGCAGGAATACGGCGAAATGATGGCGGGGGGGCGGATAATAACTAAACCGTAGGGATGCCTGCCATTTTATAAAGAGATTATGAGAAAACATTAAAAGCGACAAAGAAGCGTTGCAAAGTGTGGGTGGGGGGATATAATGCAAAAGATGATGTTCAAGGAAGTGCATCATCTGCTTTTTTGATATGGTTCAGGATGAATCGAGAATGGATTTAGCAGGCCTGAAAGGTGCAATCGAGAAGGAATCCGTCCAGGAGGCGGGGGAATCCCGGAAATTCGGTCATGTAGTATGTGACAGCCGGCAGGTGGGGCCGGGTGATATTTTTGTGGCGGTACGGGGCGTGCAGGTGGATGGTCATGATTTTATCCAGCAGGCGATTCAGCAAGGGGCAGCGATTGTAGTAGTGGAACAGGGGCAGTGGCGGGGAGCGGAGGCGGTGCGGGTAAAGAACAGTGCCGCAGCGTTGGGGGAGTTGGCGCAGGCGGCGGCGGGGAGACCGTCGGAAGCGCTGAAGGTGCTGGGAGTGACGGGAACCAATGGTAAGACCACGGTGACGTATATGGTGCGGGCGATGCTGGGAGCGGCGGGAATGGGGTGCGGCCTGATGGGAACCGTGGAATATGATGTGGGGGCGGGGCGGGCTATCACGGCCAATAATACGACGCCGGATGCGATACGGCTGGCGGAGATGATGCGGCAGATGCGGGAAAACGGCTTGCAGGCGGCGGTGATGGAGTGCTCGAGCCACGGATTGGACCAGGACCGGACGGCGGGGATTCGATTTACGGGGGCGGCGTTTACGAATCTGACGGGGGATCATCTGGATTATCATGGAACACGGGATAATTATTTGCAGGCAAAGGGGAAACTGTTTGAGTCGCTGGATGAGGACGCAATAGCGATATTGAAC
>JAKQBU010000625.1 GCA_029573975.1 Planctomycetota bacterium | reverse complement strand
CCCCTTCTTATCCAGAATCGAATAGATATCCGCCGGACTCATACTGGCCACCCCGCCCGGACTCTGCGGTATCGTGATCCCCCCCAGCTCAAATTCCGCCGGGATCCGCTCCTTCGCCGCCGCATATTCCTGCAAAAACTTCTCAAAATTCGCAATATTATGCCCCGGCAGCGGCACAAACTCCGCCAGCACCAAAAACCGCTCCGACCGCTGTACCAAACCCTTAAGTCTCTTCTTATCAGCCATTTATATTCTACTCCTGTTAAAATTTAATCCAATCACCTTCTCATTCCGCTCAACCAGGTTGTTAGGATCACCAAGGCGGTCCGGCCCTAGCCTGCCGCTTGCTTAAAATCAGACGAAATCGAACCCGCCGATTTTAGACCCCCAGCATTCTAACTAACTGTGCCTGAAATCACAATCCTAAATTAGCCGAACCGCTAAAAGTTAATAGAAACTCCTGGCTCCCCTATAACGCGGCGGTTCCCTGTTGCGCCGTCTCGAGCACAACCCGTATAAATTTTGCCTGCTGCCGGGCAATCTCGAATTGACGGATATATTCCCAGTCCGGCCGCACAGCTATCCCGCCCGCCCGATGCTGTTGATACAATCCTTCGATTACACCGGCAATTTCCTCCGGATCATCCGGCCGGGCGTTATACGCCACCCCGGCCCGGTTGACCATATCGTTCACCTCACCCGCCGGCGTCAGATTCAAAATCGGCTTGCCCGTGCCAAGGTAATCATACACCTTGCTGGGCACACACCAGTGATACTCGCTGTTTTTGATCCCGTACAGCATCAGGACCAGCACATCCGCTCCCAGCAGAATTTCCCGCGCCTGCCCGGCCGGCAGGCAGCCCAGTTGATATACCTTGCCGCCAAGATTCGCCCGCTGCGCCCATCGGTCGATCTGGCCGTACGGCTGGCCGCAAAAAATCAGCCGCAGGTCGCGCCGGAAATCCGGTGATTTTTCCGCCAGCCGGCCCAGCGCCGCAATCAGGCGGTCGGGCGACATCCATTCCATAATCAAATTCTCGCAAAAACGCGCCCCCCAGGCGATACGCCGGGCCAAATGATCCGCCTGCTGCAAAATCCGCCGGCCGCACCCCCTGTCCGCCACGTCCACCCCGCGAAGCTGTCCCGTATATGCCAGGATAAAACGCTTGCCTTCGGGTGGGGATAGCCTGCCGAATCCTGTTTTCTCGAGCATTACGTCCCTATCATTCTCCTTTGCTTCTGCGAAGTTTTCAGTGGAAGTGGGTTCGTATCCGTGGCGAATCACTTCGATCCGGCCGGCCATCTCTTCTCCATAGGCCGCCGCCAGGAGCTGCCGGCACGTCGCCGTCACCGTGATGATTCGGCTGGCCTGGCGCACGCACTCCCGCTCCCAGGTCCGGGCCATCCTCCTGCGCAGCCCATTGCGATAGGGCCAGAACATCCCCGTGTACCACGCATCCCGGAATTCCAGGATCAGGGGAACCCCCCTCTCGCGGCTGAGCTGGCAGCCGGCCGCCATCAGCGAAAACGGGGGACCCGATACCACCATCGCCTGGGACGGATAATGCCCCAAAGCCCACTGGCCGGCCTGATACACCCCCGCCGCAAAACGCCCCGCCGGATCCGGCCCGGGCAGGATTCGCCACCCCGGCCAGGGACGGCACGCTTCGGTGCTCACCTCCGCCGGGAGCTGCCCTGCCGGCCCTATCCGAACAACGGTCAAATTCGCATCCGGCCTTTCGACACCGGCCCGGGGCCCTTCCGTCACCACCAGCACACGCACCCCCGCCTGAATCAGTGCGCGGACGCACCTCTCCGCCCGCAGGCCCGCCGCCGCCCTCGAAGGGGCGTAATACCGGCTGATATAGACGATCCTAGTATCCAACGGGGCCATTAAATCATTTTCGACCATTCCCGCTGCCGGCAATGAATTTTTCCACGTCCGCTGCCGATCTATCGGGATTCCTGCGCAAGCAGGAATCCAGGATTTCTCTTGTCATTCCCGCGCAGGCGGGAATCCATCTTCTCTCCCTTTCCCAGCCCCGCACGTCAGTAAGGGGGTCGCATTGCCTGGTTTCCCGTTATGCACTTATCCTCTCTCCTGTCATTCCGTGTATCCCCCTACCGCCGGTCTCCGACCGGCTCTTCCTCCCCAGGCCCCGACGGGGCCGTTAGTTTCTTAGCCGGGGGCGTCAGCCCCCGGACCTCGAACCACCACCTCCTCCCCCAGCCCCAGCGGGGCGAAAGTATAAACCACCCCTCTTCTCGTACCGCCGGCATCCTATATCCTTTATCCCTTTCGTACTTCGTAATCCATAAATGGCCGGATCGAACTATTTTGTGAATAAATAATGCTTCCTTTATTGAGGCAGGGATGACTTTTGTCGTCCATGATCATCAATTTCAACGCCTGCCGTTAAAACATGAGAACAGCCAAGACCATTCGGATCAATGCGGGTAACGTTGAGTTCGATTTCTTTCTTAATCGCCCTGGTAAGCAACTTGGAAAATTGATCCATCCGAATCGAGGTTGTTCCAGGATCATAATATCGATTGATAGTAGGCGTTTTAACTTGAAATATATCAGAAAATATATCTGGATTTAAAATACACGGAACACTTGCATCACGGGATTGTGCACATAAATAGATGAAATCAATAACGGTTGGATTCCTGATGGGGACATGTACCTTCGTATATTTCTTGGTTTTTATGTCATAATTAAAGAAGAAAACTTTGTTCTTTGAAATGATTATCCGATCCGCAATACCTGGCAGCGGAACACGCAAACTATCCGTTGGATAATCGGTAAGATCTTGCATATCAAATCGAAACCCTGAATAACAGGGAACCTTTATATTCGCAGAATGCCTGGCAGTTCCTATTTCCAGAACAACAAAAGGGGTTTGCTGAAAACCTTCACTTAGGGATCGATAAACCCCTTCTTTACCCTTTGACAGTTGGCGGTATTGCAACATACAGGATGAGGACCAGGAAAAAGACCTTTCTTGAAACCAGACTTTTTCATGTACAAGGTTCATCGGTATTTCCATCCACTGTATCTGGGCCGAATAACCTTCTTTTTGAATACGTAGGGGGCGATTCCAACTGGCTGACTGGCCGGGTAACAGAAACAGGGAACCAACCGGCATACTGAGTTGTTGGGCCATGGATAAATGAGAATAAATGTCGCCTTTCTTGTCGATTCTGCCATAAATGCCATGATAGAAATATCTAAGTTCCGGTAGCTGTCCGTCAAATTCCACTGAAGTCAGCATAATGGCCTTATCTTGATGCGTATTGGTCACCGACACCCTAACATTTTGAACAGGATGTTGATTTTCCGCATAAACCGCCAGTAAAGGTATTTCATTCTGACTATTGGCATGAATAGCAGTTGCCCATAATACGGACAGGAAAAACGTTTTGGTTGTGATCATAATTATTCGTTTCATTATCCTGTTATTCTTTTTGAATTCCATAACGACACCCTTCGCAATTTCTATTCGATTTGTCGGTGTTCTTCGTGGTTTCAGTTATTGTTATCTGTCACCTATAATTCATGCCAACCATATATTAACACCACTTCTT
>JAKQBU010000616.1 GCA_029573975.1 Planctomycetota bacterium | reverse complement strand
TTCTTTTTTTAAAGCCATTCCGGCGGTACCGGCATTGAGAAGGAGAAGTTCGTTGAGGACCAGCGGGGCGCCGGTGAACCCCCATTCCGGTAGTTCCAGACCAAAATCCTCAAGGAGTTTTTTCGACCACAGGACGGTTCCATTGGATTTATCGAAACAGAACAGGTTCCCCCGGCGGCTGACCGTATATAACTGATTGCCATCGACGGTGGGCGGGGCAAAAGGTCCGCCGGCGAAATTCCGCGCGTCATAGGGTTCGGGATAGGTATATTGCCAGATGACCTGCCCGCTCAGGCAGTCCAGACAGGAAACCAGGTCTTGTTCTTCCCGGTTGCCCAGCGTATAAATACGGTTTTCGCTGATGACCAGGGGGGTATAACCGGGATGAATGGATACTTGCCAACATTTTGCAGGACCTCCCTGGGGCCACGCCGTCCTGCCCAGCGCTTCGCTGGTAATCCCGTTATACCCCGGCCCGCGCCAGTAGGACCATTCGGCAGGTACGGGGATCTCCGTTGCCGCCAGCCGCAGGGATAGCAAAAACAGACAGGGAATGGCCGGAAAAAGGGCCTTGCGTATCTTCGGATCAAAAAAGTGCTTTTCCATTTCAGGCTCCAGTTGAAATCAGCTAGGAAGGATGATATAAGAGTATTCCATATTTTTCAAGTAAGTTGGCATTGGATCCGACTGGATCGCAGAACGGATCGGTTATTCGCAACAGGAGCCGATATGAAACTTTTTTTGCTGAATCGTTCAGGAGTGATGCTATTGATATTCATGCAGACGGTAATCATGGCGGCGGAGATCCCCAGCCCATTGAATGATCCGGAGGTGAAAAACAGAACCAAGGACGATCCCCGCGTCCGAAAATACGTAATGCCCAAACGGATCGTCTGGCAATCGACCGGCGAAAAGCAGGCGGTGGAGAATCCGCAGACGCTGCTGGAAGCCCGCAGCGGACAGGTTACGCTCGATTCGCATAGTCCGTGTGTTTTGCGGAACAACGGGGCCGTGCCGGGGATTCTGCTGGATTTCGGGCAGGAGCTTTCCGGCGGCATTCAGATCATGGCTTGGACGATGGACGGCAGCCGGCGGAGTGTCCGGGTCCGGGTGCGGTTTGGCGAATCGGTCAGCGAGGCGATGAGCGAGCTGGGCGGGGAGAAAAACGCCACCAATGACCATGCGATCCGGGATCAAGTGACGCTGGTGCCCTGGCTGGGGACCCAGGAAATCGGCAATACCGGTTTTCGGTTTGTACGGATCGATCTGCTGGAGGAAAACAGCTATGTGGAATTGAAAAGCGTGCGGGCGATATTTGTCTATCGCGACTTGGAATACCGGGGTTCGTTTGCGTGTAATGATGAGCGGCTGAACCAGATCTGGAAGGTGGGGGCCTATACTGTCCAGCTTAACATGCAGGATTATCTCTGGGACGGCATCAAGCGGGACCGGCTGGTCTGGATTGGAGACATGCACCCGGAGACCATGACCATCTGTACGGTGTTCGGCAAGGAAAATATCGTGCCGGCCAGCCTGGACCTGGTGCGGGATGAGACGCTCCTGCCCAACTGGATGAACGGGATTAGTTCGTATTCGATGTGGTGGATTCTGATTCACCGGGCCTGGTACCAATATCAGGGAGACAGCCAGTATTTACAGACCCAGAAGGATTATCTGTTTCAGCTTCTGGATTTGTTGATGGCCAATATCAGCCCGGATAACGCCGAGCATCTGGGCGGCGCTCGTTTTCTGGACTGGCCATCGAGTGAGAATGAAAAGGCGATTCATGCGGGTCTGCAATCGCTGCTGATTATGACGCTGGAGGCGGGTGCCCAGATGTGCGGGATTTTGGGAGAGACGGCCAAACAGGAGCAGTGCCTGGCAGCCGCCCAGCAGTTGCGCCAGCATGTACCGGATGCCGGGGGCAGCAAGCAGGCGGCGGCCCTGATGGTGCTGGCGGGACTGGCCGATCCGGCGGCGATGAACCAGTCGATTATGGCGGTGGATGGCGCAGCGCGGATGTCCACGTTTTACGGCTATTATGTCTTGCAGGCCCGGGCGCTGGCGGGGGATTATCAGGGATGCCTGGACTGCATCCGGCAGTTCTGGGGGGCGATGCTGGATTTGGGGGCGACAACCTTCTGGGAGGATTTTAATCTGGACTGGATTACCAATGCTGGGCGGATCGATGAGTTGGTACCGGAGGGGAAGAAGGATATCCACGGGGATTTCGGTAATTACTGCTACAAGGGCTTTCGGCATAGTCTCTGTCACGGCTGGGCCTCAGGGCCGACGCCGTGGCTGACGGAGCATGTGCTGGGCATCAAGGTCATGGAGCCGGGCTGCAAGGTGATTAAGATCGAACCGCATCTGGCGGACTTGCAGTGGGCACAGGGGACGTTTCCCACCCCTCAGGGTATCCTGAAAGTTAAGCACACCAAACAGCCGGACGGCACGATTCAGAGCGAGATTGAAGCGCCGCAGGGTGTGGAAATCATCAAGCCCAACTGAAACTGGATAGGGTTTATCAATCGCAGTTCTCCCGTCAGGTGATGGCCCCTCGGATTTGCCATCGCGTGAGTGTTTTTGACGGGGATTTTTCCCATTCCGCCGCTGGATAGGCATGGTTTATTATCCAATTCAGCAGAATCCGAGAAATTTACACCATTTTACTTTTTTTAGAGTAAAATGGCTGTCTCACGTGTGTAGTAGATAGAAGACGATGGTTTCAGGCAAGGAAGGCGGATGCTGGAAGATACATGGCTGCTGCTGAGATTCAAACGCGGAAATCCCGAGGCGCTGCGCCGCCTGTATGAAAAATACCGGGTCTATTTGCTCCGGCTGGCGGCGGCCCTTTTGGCTGACAAGCATATGGCGGAGGACGTGGTGCATGATGTTTTTCTCCGCCTGGTGCAATCTGCCGACCGGATTAAACTCCAGGGAAGTTTGAAGAATTATTTGCGGACTTGCGTGGTGAATGGTGTGCGCAATAAGGTCCGGGCGGAAAAGGTACGAGTCGCCGTGAGCCTGGAGGAGGCGGATTTTGCCGCGGCCGATACGGATGGTGCCAGCCAATGGATCATTCTGAAAGAGGAGTCGCAGCGGATCCATCAGGCCCTGGCCCAGTTGCCGGGAGAGCAGCGGGAAGTGATTGCCCTGCATCTGTACGGCGATATGAAATTTCGCGAAATTGCCGGCTT
>JAKQBU010000609.1 GCA_029573975.1 Planctomycetota bacterium | reverse complement strand
CCTCGACGATGCCGCCGGAGGAATCGCCGGTACGGGTGATTTGATTGCAGGCCTCGACCATATCCTGGGCCACTTGGACGTCCGGACAGTTAATCACCGGATGGACGCCATAACGGTCCATGATTTCCGCATGGGACATCTGCGGCGCCCGGCTGCGAATGGCGTCGATCTCCTGCTCGATCCGGGCAAAGACCGCGGCCTTCTCCAGGAACCGCATATCCATATGGACGCGGCCCTTCACATAGACCTCCTGATAAAACGGGTCCAGGTCATGCCGCATCTGTTTGTACTTTTCCGTATAATCGAAAATCGTCCGGGAATCCATCTCCGGACAGCGGACGCCGGCGGCTTCCTTGATAAACGAAAACACCTCGATGCCGCGTTCTTTCAGCATTTTCTTGGCGATATAGCCGGCGGCCACGATAGTGGAGGTATAGCGGCCGCTGAAGATCCCCGCCCCGATCGCGTCATCGCAGGGGCCGTATTTTTGAAATGAGGCATAGGAAGCGTGCCCCGGCCGGGGCGTGCGGTTGGTGTCCTGATACTGCTTGATATGGATAAAATGCCGGTCCAGATTCGGGATCAGAATCGTAACCGGGGTCCCATTGGTGAGGTTTTTGTTACCAGCGTTTTCGACCGTATCGGCGGCGTTCAGGCCGGTATAAAGAATCGGCAGATCCGGCTCCTTCCGGGGCGATGACAGCTCATCCGCCCCCGGCTTCCGCAGCAGCAGATCGCCGTAAATCTCTTGTTCCGTAAGGGATAGGCCGGGCCGCACCCCCTGCACCACGGAGGTCAGGCCCTCCTGATAGGAGCCGCCCGCCACCGTTACCTGAAACATCCTGCCGTAATGACAACCGATCATCGAATCTTCCTTTTCCTGTCAACACCTGTTAGCCAAAACCAGAATTGAATAGTATAAACATTTTTGATACGGCGTCAATAGCGACGCCAGCATCAATAGCTCTTCGATCCCTTGTTATTAGGGAGCCAGAGCGGTTTTTGGATGTTACTATCGACCTTTGACGCCAGCGTCAAAAGCTCTTGGAACCCTTGTTATCGGGGAGCCAGAGCCGTTTTTGGATGACGAAATCGACTTTTGGCGGTTCCGTCACCTTTGATGGTTCCGTCAAAATTCCCGGGCGAGGGCAGTAATCCGCACGATAAAGTCGGATTTGGCGCGGGTGTAGGTGACGCGGTCGTGGGGATAATCTTTGGATAATCGGAGTTTTAAATCCTGATATTCCCGGGCCGTTTCAGGGTGTTCGATCAGATAATCCCGGAAGAGCAGCCGCTGCCAGTGCTCAAAGTGGGATTCGACCATGTGGATATGATGGGTTCGCCGACCGGCGGCATCCCGCTTAATGAACCAGGCGTAAAAGGGCGGAACGTCATCTCCCCAGGTGGGCCGCCAGAAATAATCATACCCTTGTGCCTCCAGAATCGGGACAATCCGTTCTTTCGTTTCGTTCAGCGAGCGGACCTCCACCAGCATATCAATAATCGGCTTGGCGGCCAGGCCCGGCACGGCGGTACTGCCGAAATGCTCGATCCGCCCGATGAGATCCGCCGGCAGGCACTGCTGGAGATGCGCCTTCTCCCGGGCAAACATCCCCGGCCAGAGGGGATCATAGGGCACAATCGTCACATCTTCAGCCACCACCCGCCGGATTTTTTCTTCCAGGGATTCGCTCATAGCTTTCTTTGCATATATACCACATCAAAGAGCCTGCCGTTTTTCCGGCCAATATCTTTGAAACGGCCGCATTCCTCGAAACCATTGGCCCGGTGGAACCGGATACTGCCCTCATTCAGGGAGGAAATGCTTGCCAGCAGGGTGCGGATTCCTTTCTCCTGCGCCTGCTGTACCAGGTATGACAGCAATTGCCTGCCGATTCCCTGTCCGGTGGCCTGCGGCTTGAGAAAACAGGTAATTTCCGCGGTATGAGCGAAAGCCGGAATCGGATTATAGGGCCGCAGCATACCGAAGCCGATTACTTCCGCTATTGTGTTTTTTACCGACGCCGTCGGATACCCTTTGCACATATTCATCAGCACATCAAAAAAATCGTAGGGGATTTTTTGTTCCGGATAAGCAGCAAAACTGTTTTCGATATAATGATTGAACAGATCGACTACGGCAGTTCGATCCGCTTCGGTCAGAGGAGAAAATGAGACGTTCATTTTTGTTTCTTTTTTATCCATAAAGGCCTTTTCAACTTTGCGATGGTGTTTTTCCACGAACCGTTGATCTTCACGTACCAGAGGATGATTATCAGGATTCCTATAGAACAGGCCGCCTTCCACACCATCAGCCACCAGGGCCGCCACCAAGCCAGGGTGTGGGATTCGTAAAAATCGGACAGGCCGAAGATGAAAAAGACCAGTCCGCCGGTCAGGCAAAACCAACGCTGCTTTTCCCGCCGGCGCAGGGCGGGCAGCCAGAAAATCAGGGAGATGGCTATCCAGAAAAATCCTTCAATAATATTGCCGATCCGTTCGATTTCCATGGCAGGTATTGTAGGAAATGTAATCGATTTAGCAATTTGAATCCCCTGAAGTTTTATAGGGGTATTAGTAAATCATATTTCTTAGTTTACAAGATAGATAAACAGGGAAATATAGGTAAGATGATATCCGTATCATGGCGCGAAATATTTTTAATTTTAAAAGGCTGTTAAAAAAATACTTGCAAAAATTTGCGTATGTGGATAATAATGGAATTATAAGATTCAATCGGCGGGAAGAAGGGCATATTGAGAAGATCGTCAAACCGGTGTAAAGCGAGAACCGGCAGCAAAAGACGGCGTCTGGCAGTACCAGATAGCTGGGAGTGAAGTAGTAAGCATGAGCGTCGCCAGAAATATTTGCCGGGAACCTGTTTCTTCGACAAAACGGCGGCCACGAGAAGATTCTATCCGTATTACCCACATTACCTGGATAACCTAAAAGCGATTGACGAACCATGAAAAAAATTCTAACCAGATCGAATCGCGGAACCGGAAGTGAAAACCAGGACCGGGTTCTATCCGGGCCTTCCGTTTTTCAGGACAAAGACTGGTTTGAGACGATATTCCGCAATTTATCGGTGGGAGTCCTGCTGACGGATCTGCAGGAGAAGATCCTGGCGGTCAATCCCATGGCTTGCGAGCTGACGGGATATTCGGAATGTGAACTGGTGGGACAATCCCACCTTCATTTGGTTTATCCGGAAGATGTATCGGTGGGCAGGGATTTATTAGAATCTCTGCTGCGCGGGGAACGGGAGAATTATATCCTGGAGCGCCGTTACATCAGGAAGGAAGGCCGAATCATCTGGGGGCGTCTTCATGTTTCGCGGATGCGGGATCCGGGCCGCGACACTTCGTGGTATCTGCTCAAGGTATTCGAGGATATTACCGGCCAGAAAGAAGTGGCCCGGAATCTGGAGCAGGAGCGGGACCGGGCGCAGCAGTACCTGGACCTGGCGGGGGTATTGTTTCTGGCACTGGATATGGAAGGGAAAGTAACGCTGGCCAACCGCAAGACCTGCGAAGTGCTGGGCTGTTCGGAAGAGGAGATTCTGGGCGCTGACTGGTGCCGGGAATTTTTGCCCGCCCCTATCGAAAACCAGGTTCGCCAGGTTCGTCAGAAACTCATCCAGGGGAACGGCAAAACGGTGGAGTTTTATGAAAACCCAGTCCGGACCCGCCAGGGCCAAATCCGGCTGATTGCCTGGCACAATGTCCCCCTGCAGGATGAAAGCGGCCGGGTTATCGGTTCCTTAAGCTCGGGCCTGGATATTACCGAACGCAAACAGGCGGAAAAGGCGCTGCAGGAAAGCGAGCAGCGGTATCACGCCCTTTTTGAGAACACCCATACCGTTATGCTCCTGATCGATCCGGAAAGCGGGGCGATCGTGGATGCCAACCAGGCGGCCTGTTCCTTTTACGGCTATTCCCGCGCAGCATTTGCGCGAAAAAACATTCTGGACCTCAATATTCTGTCGGTGGAGGAAGTGTTTCAGGAATTGCAATGGGCGAAAAAAAAGGAACGGCGCGGGTTAAATTTTCGCCATCAGCTTGCCGACGGAAGCCTGGTGGATGTGGAGGTGTTTAACGGTCCGATCCTGATTCAGGGCAAACCGCTGCTGTTTTCAATTATCCACGATATCACCAAGCGGAAGCAAGACGAAGAACAAATCCAGGCATACCAGAAGCAATTGCGCTGCCTTTCGTCGGAACTGACGCTGGCGGAGGCCCGGGAACAGGAACGGATCGCCGTCCAGTTGCATGATACCATCGGGCAGGATCTGGCTTTGGGGCTGATGAAACTGGGATCCATCCGGCGGGAAGCCTTTGCCGCCGGGGTACTCCAACCTCTGGATGAAGGCATGAGCCTGATTGAAAAAGCCGTTCATGACACCCAGACCTTAACGTTTGATTTGGGATTTATCACCCTGTTAAAACGGTTTGGATACGAGCGGACAGTGGCGCAGTGGCTGGAGAAACAGGTGCGGGAGGCCCATGGCCTTCAGACCGAGTTTGCCGATGACGGCCGCGCCAAACCCCTGACCGATGAAGTTCGGATCCTTCTTTTTGAAGCCGTCCGGGAGCTGCTGGTAAATGTGATTAAACACGCCCAGGCCCGGCAGGTGAAGGTTTCGGTCGCCCAAAAAGACCGCTGTATCGAAGTGGAAGTACAGGACGACGGCATCGGGATGCCTTCCGAGAATGTCCGGGAGTTCATGCCGCGGTTCGGCGGCGGCGGATTTGGTTTATTCAGCGTTCGCGAGCGGCTGAATCATATGGGAGGAGAATTGATAATCCAATCCGATAAAGGCCGGGGAACCCGCGTAATCCTCCGGGCGCCTTTACGG
>JAKQBU010000593.1 GCA_029573975.1 Planctomycetota bacterium | reverse complement strand
TCCATCCACATGGGATCGGCGGCGTTGATAGCCGACTGGAGGTCCCGAAAGGCGGTGGCCCAACTGGTGCCGTCCCCACCGGCTGGGGCGTCGGCGTCCACGTACCAGATATCCCCCCAGAGCGAGGCGGCCGGCAGCAGCAGGCCTATCGTCAAAAGCAAAACGATTTTTGTTGCATTTGTGGTTTCCATGATATGTTTCTCCTTTCCGGAAACGAACTACATGAACAAGCAACGCATGTATGACCGTAAATACGTTACTATTAACAGCTTATCGGTTATGCCGATCCCGTTCGGCGATAGCTGTCTTTCGCTTTGTCGTTTACCCATTCAGCCAAGCCATGATTGTTTCTTTAAAATTGTCGATACCCTTATACCACAGCCAGCACCAGTTGTCAAGCATTTTCCTCGGTGATGGGTGATGAAAACAGAGGAAGAAAGGCACGAAAATATAACAAATCCGGTACAGAACGAAATGATAAGAGGAGGAAGGGGATTACCCCGATTTTGATATCTGGTAGATTTTTACGCGGTTGTGTTCGGCGAGGCGGGCTAACTCCTGCTGTTCCAGGGGGAAGGCGTCGGTGATGATGGAGGTGACGACAGAAAAGTCGCAGAGAAAGGCCAGGGCGTTGCGGCCGAATTTGGTGTGGTCGGTGACGATGTGGATTTCGGAGGCGGCGGCCAAAAACTGCTTTTCCGTCTCCACGACCAGGGCGTTAGAATTATAGAAACCGCGGGTATTGATGCCGGCCACGCCGATGAAGGCTTTCTGGGCGTGGACGGTTTTGAGCATCTCGACGGCGTAGGAACCCAGATAGACGCCGGTGCCGCTGTGGAGCAGGCCGCCGGTGCTGATGAGCTGGACGGTGCGGGAATTGGCGAAGAGATTGGCGACGGGCAGGGAATTGGTGACAACCTGGATGTTCTTGTCTTGCAGGTGCACGGCTACCTGGTAGGGGGTGGTGCCGCCGTCGATGATGATGGTATCCCCATCTTCCACCAGCGAGGCGGCCAGGCGGCCGATGGCGGCTTTTTCGGGGGCCATGAGGGACTGGCGGTCCTGGAAGAGGGGCAGGGCGTCCTTGTCACCCAGGAACATCGCACCGCCGCGGGTCCGCTTTACAATGCCCTGCTTTTGCAATATATTGAGGTCACGCCTGGCGGTGGGAACGCTGCTATGAAGTTCCCGGGCTAGCTGGGCGAGGCTGCAATAGGTGTTTTGCGAGAGCAGACGGAGAATCAGGTTATGTCTTTGGGCCTGAAGCAAACGACAGTCCTTTCAGAATATATCAATATCTATCATCAATATAGACTCTATCTATCAAAAATGGAAGTAAAATACAGGAAAATTCAGAAAATAAATTACACAATGGTTTTAGGAGTATTTCGTTAAATATGGAATAATAAATGGCTTGTGAAGGTAATGATAGAATGAGGAATAATTTGACAGAATTCTTTCAATTATTATAATGGGAACGTTCGATTTGAGGCAGAATTGAGTTTTTTTTGCTTACGCTGAGGTGTAGTTATGGCACAATCGAAAAGTTATATAGCGGTAGATCTGGGAGCGGAGAGCGGGCGGGTGATGCTGGCGGCCCTGGATGCCGAGAAGCTTTCCTTGCGGGAGATCCATCGTTTTCCCAACGGGCCTATTCAGCAGGATGGCTCTATGCGCTGGGATTTCAAGCAGTTATGCGCGGCCATCAAAACCGGGATTGGTCAGGCGGCCCGGCAGGCGGGAGGGGAGGTGTCGGGTATTGCGGTGGATAGCTGGGGGGTGGATTTCGGGCTGATCGATAAAAGTGGCAAGCTGATTGAGAATCCCTATCATTACCGGGACAGCCGGACGGACGGGATGCTGGAGAGGGCCTACGAGAAGCTGCCCCGCCAGCAGATCTATCATCATACGGGCATTCAGTTTATGCAATTGAACACGGTATATCAACTGCTGGCGATGCGGCTGAAAAATGACCCGGTGCTGGCTAAAACCGACAAATTGATATTTATGGCGGATTTGGTGGCGTATTACCTGTGCGGAGAGGTATTTGCGGAATACAGCCTGGCCAGTACGTCCCAGATGATGGATATGCGAACCGGTACGTGGTCCAAGGCCATCTTCGATTCGTTCGACCTGCCGATGCACATTATGCCCAAAATAGTGCCGCCTGGGACGATCGTAGGCCGTTTAAAGCCCCCTGTAGCGGCAGAATTGGGCTGTTCGGCGATCCCGGTGATAGCGGCCGGGTCGCATGATACCGCCTGTGCGGTGGCAGGGGTGCCGGTGGCGGGGGAGAAGAACTGGGCGTATTTATCGAGCGGGACGTGGAGCCTGATGGGAACGGAGATACCGAAGGCGGTCATTACGGACAAGACCTATGAATATCAGTTTACCAATGAGGGGGGAGTGAACCATACGATTCGTATGTTGAAGAATATCATGGGTTTATGGCTGGTGCAGGAATGCCGCCGGCACTGGCAGAAGGAGGGGGCGGAGCTTTCCTATGCCCAATTGACCGAAATGGCCCAGCGGGCCCGGCCGTTTGCCGGATTTGTGAATCCGGATTATCAGGAATTTTTTGCACCGGGCGAGATGCCGGGGAAAATCAACCGGTATCTGGGGCAGATGGGGCAGAAACCGACGGAGGACAAGGGGCAGATGATCCGGATGATTCTGGAGAGCCTGGCGTTCAAGTATCGCTGGGTGCTGGAGCGGCTGGAAGAGGTTAACGGCCATGCCTTTGAGGTGCTGCATATCGTGGGCGGTGGGATTCAGAATGAGCTGCTGAGCCAGTTTGCGGCTAATGCGACGGGGAAGAGGGTGGTGGCCGGGCCGGTGGAGGCGACGGCCAGCGGGAATATTATTATTCAGGCACTGGCGACGGGGCAGATCAAGTCTATCAAGGAGGGGAGGGAAATCATTCGAAAATCCAATCCGCTGAAGGAATATCAGCCGGCGGATACGTCACTATGGAACGAACAGTATAAGAAATTGCGGTGGTAACGATGAAGCAGGCAGCAGGAAGTGAAAATACGAAGATGATGAAGTGGGAACAAATGCTGGATAGTTTTGAGGCGGGGCAGCGGCGTAAGGCCCTGCAGGAGTTGTGGGGTGATGTGCAGCGGGGAGAGATCCAACTGCCGGCGGCGGGGACGGACATCAATCTGCACGGGCATACGTTTTTTTCGTATAATGCGTATGGGTATTCGCCGAGCAAGTTTGCCTGGCTGGCGCGAAAGGCGGGCCTGGGGA
Source organism: Planctomycetota bacterium (assembly GCA_029573975.1). The sequence continues at coordinate 20,998 of JAKQBU010000593.1, read as the reverse complement.
TGGCGGGGATTGTGGATTTTGATGTACTGGACGGGCTGGAGGAGTTTGTGGCGGCGGGGGATTTGCTGAACTTGAAGGGGTTTGTCGGGCTGGAGACGCGGGTTTTTGTGCCGGAATTTGCGGAACTGGAGATGACCTCGCCGGGTGAGCCGGGGATTACGTATCATATGGGGGTGGGATTTCCGGCGGCGCCGGCGGCGGAGAAGGACCGGAAGTTTCTGCAACAACTGCGGCAGATGGCCCAGCAGAGGAACATGGAACTGATGCGGCGGGTGAACCAGTTTCTGGATCCAGTGGTGCTGGATTATGAGGCGGATGTACTGCCGCTGACGCCGTCGGGCAACGCGACGGAGCGGCATATGTGTCTCGCGTACGCCCGGAAGGCCGCGGCGGTTTTTGGGGATGGGAAGCAGTTGGGGGCATTCTGGTCGGAAAAGCTGGCGGCGGCGGCGGAGGGGCTGGGACTGCCGGATGGGGCTGGGCTGCAAAATACGATACGGGCGAAGCTGATGAAGCGGGGCGGGGTGGGGTATGTACAGCCGGACCAGGGATCGTTTCCGAAGATGGCGGAAACGAATGCGTTTTTACTGGCCGCCGGGGCGATACCTACCCTGACCTGGCTGAACGGTTTCAGCGCCGGGGAGAAGAAGATCGAGCAACTGCTGGAGGTGGCTATGTCCAGCGGAGTGGCGGCGATTAATATTATACCGGATCGCAATTATACTCCTGGGGTGGAAGATGAGAAGGCGGCGAATCTGAATCATATTGTGGAAGTGGCGGAGAGATTGCAACTGCCGGTGGTGGTGGGGACGGAGATGAACAGTCCCGGCCAGAAGTTTGTCGATGATTTTCGCAGCCGGGAACTGCAAAAATTGCTGCCGGTTTTCCTTAAGGGCGGCCATATCGTTTATGCCCATTCGCTCATGCAGCGGCAATGCGGGCTGGGCTATACCAGCCGGTGGGCGAACGAGGTTTTTGCGGATACGAAGGCGAAGAATGAATTTTTCGAGCAGGTTGGCCGGCGGCTGCAGCCGGTGCAGCAGCGGTGCCTGGCCGGTTTTGATGCCAATGCCGCACCGGAACAAATAGTAAAGAAATTGGAACAAAACAAATAGACAGAAAGATATATCGAATGGATTATACCATACCCGCAATGCAAAATGCCGTTCAGTTAATCGGCCCCGATCAATTAACGTTAAATACCAGCAAGAAGGTTGTGCCGCCCGGACCGTATCAGATTTTGTGCCGGGTGGAGGCGGTAGGGCTTTGTTTTTCGGATTTGAAGCTGTTGAAGCAGTTTTCCGGCCATGCGCGGAAGACCAGTATCATCTCCGGGATTGACAAAAACATCCTGGCTGAGATTCCCAGCTATATGCCGGATGATAAGCCGACGGTGCCGGGACATGAAGCGGTGGTGCGGGTTTGGGCGGTGGGCGAGAAAGTTACCGGTTTCAAGCCCGGCCAGCGGTATCTGGTGCAGACGGATTACCGGTGGCTGCCGACGGCAAATTCCAACGGTTCGTTCGGCTATAATTTTGAAGGGGCGCTGCAGGAATATGTTTTGATGGACCAGAGGGTAATCACCTCGCCGCAGGGGGAGTCGATGCTGATCCCGGCGTCGGAGAAGCTGTCTGCCGCCGCGATTGCGCTGGTGGAGCCGTGGGCGTGTGTGGAGGATGCCTATGCCGTCCGGGAGCGGCAGACGCTGAAGGCGGGGGGGCAGATGCTCATAGTGGCAGATACCCAAATTAAACTTTCCCAAATTCAAAACGTATTAAAACAAGGCTCTCCCGCCCGGATTACCTGGGTGTCAGATGCTGAAGTGCCGGCTGGATTAAACGTGCCGGTCCAGAGGGCGGAGCGAACAGGCGATTTGAAGGATGCGGCGTTTGATGACATACTTTATTTCGGCGCTGATCCGGCGGTGGTGGAATCGTTGTTTGCGAAACTGGCGGCCCGGGGCCTGCTGAATATTGTGTTGTGCGGCGGTAGACTGGGCCGGGGAGTGGTAACGTATGTGGGGCGGGTACATTACGGCGGGATACGGATCATCGGCACGATGGGTTCGGATCCGGCGGAGTCGATGAAGACGATTCCGGCGACGGGCGAGATACGGCCCGGTGATAAAATTAATGTTATCGGGGCCGGCGGGCCTATGGGGGTCATGCACGTCGTTCGCAACGTTTGCCAGGGAGTGCCGGAGGTTACGGTGTATGCCGGGGATCTGGATGATCGGCGGCTGGCACTGCTGGATAAGATTACCCGGCCGCTGGCGGATAAAAACAAAGTCGGGTATCATTCGTACAACCCGACCAACCCGACTAACCCGACCAACCCGACCAATCCGACTAACCCTGCCAAAAACGCACCGGTTGGTGAGATGGACTATATTGTTTTGATGGCGCCGGTGCCGAAGCTGGTGGTGGAGGCGGTGAAGTCGGCGGGGAAGGGCGGCATCATCAATATTTTTGCCGGGATTGCGGCGACCGTGACCTGTGAAATCGACTTGCAGCGTTATATCGAGAAGCAACTGTATTTCATCGGGACCAGCGGGTCCATACTCGAAGACATGAAGACGGTTTTGCGGAAGGTGGAGTCGGGCAGCCTGGATACGAATATTTCGGTGGCGGCCGTCAGCGGGCTGGAAGGGGCGGTGGAAGGCATCCGGGCGGTGGAAAAGCAGTTGATTCCCGGCAAGATTATTGTGTATCCGGCCTGCCGGGGGCTGGGATTGACTTTGCTGGAAGAACTGCAAACGAAGAAGGTTTCGGCAGCGCAGGGCGTGAAAGAGGGGGTATGGAGTCTTGCGGCCGAGGGTGCGCTGCTGGACGAGTGGACGTAATTATAGAAATTCCCAAAGCGAAAGGAACGAACTATGTCGGAAAGCAGCACCATCCAAGCGCTCGATAAATTGTACGAATTTGAGCGGGAGCCGGTGGCGGAGGACAAGCTCCAGCCGGGGCGGCATTTTGCGGGGCTGTTCGCCGGGGAGCATGTGGCGGGGACCGAGTTTGTCATCGGGGCGTTGTTTGTCAGTTGGGGTTCGTCGGCGATGGACATTTTTGTGGGGCTGCTGATCGGCAATGCCCTGGCGGTGCTGACGTGGGCACTGGTGTGTGCACCGATTGCCGTTCAGACCCGGCTGACGCTGTACTGGTATCTGCGGAAGATTGCCGGACCGGTTACCACGACGATTTATAATATTGTGAATGCCATTTTATTCTGTATTTTGGCGGGGTGCATGATTACGGTTTCGGCATCGGCGGTGCGGATACCGTTTGGAATCCCGGCGCAGGTGGACTGGTATCCGCAGGATTACCGGTTTGTGCTGGTGGTATTAATCGTTGGTGCCGTGGTGGTGACGCTGGCGATTCTGGGATTTAAGAAGCTGGCGCAGTTTTCGACGGTTTGTTCGCCCTGGATGTTTTTGATGTTTATCGGCGGGGCGGTGGTGATGCTACCGGGGCTGGCGGCGAGTACGGAGGGGGTGGGGCAGATCAGCTCTTTTGGGGATTTCTGGCGGCTGGCCAATGAGGTAATCTGGACGGGGCAAACCGTTGATGGGAGCAAGTCCATCGGTTTCTGGCATGTGGCGGCGTTTGCCTGGATCTGTAATCTGGCGATGCACGGGGGGCTTTCGGATATGGCGCTGTTCCGCTATGCCAAGAAGGCGTCGTATGGGCTGTATTCGGCGTTTGGGATGTTTCTGGGGCATTATCTGGCGTGGATTTGTGCGGGGATCATGGGGGCGGCGACGGCTTTGATTCTGAAAAAAAGTATCAGCCAGATTGACCCGGGTAATCTGGCTATCGAGGCGCTGGGCTTTTCGGGGATTATCGCGGTGGTGCTGGCCGGCTGGACCACCTCGAATCCGACGCTGTACCGGGCGGGGCTGGCGTTTCAGGCGATTACTCCGGGTTGGCCGCGCTGGCTGGTAACGTTGATTGCGGGTATTGCCACTACTATCATTGCCTGTTTCCCGTTTGTCTTTCTGAAACTGCTGGATTTTGTCGGTTATTACGGCCTGCTGCTGATGCCGGTGGGGGCCATTGTTTTCACGGAACACTGGATTTTTCCCCGGATCGGATTTGCGCAATTCTGGGCCTCGAAAAAGAAGCTGATGATGAACTGGCCGGCGCTGGCCAGTTGGGTGATTGCGATTGTTTTGGCCATTGTTCTGGAGCGAATAGGAATCATCCATTTGTTTTTCCTGTTTGTGCCGGTGTGGCTGCTGACTGTGGTGCTTTATATTGTTTTATCAGCCGTAGCCGGCGCCCGCGAAAAATCCGAGAAAGCGGTTGAGATAATAAAGAAGCCTATCGATAAAATTTTGTGGGCAGCAAAAATTGTTTCTATTTTTTCTTTGTTATGCTGTCTGGTGATTCCCATTTATATATTTGTTAAGGGTACGGATGGTTATCAGGGGCGGCTTGAGTGGTTTAAGAGTTTTCTAATCTGGCCGACGCTGATCTATTTTGTTACGGGGATCGTGTGGATCAGCCGGAAGGAAAAGAGTAAATCATAAGTATTTTAGCATAAAGAAAGGTGAAATGGATTATGAGTGTTGATCTGGCTCTACGAGAGCTGATACGAATATCGAATGTGACGGGAAAGGATACGGCGCTGGTGCAGGGCGGGGGGGGCAATACCTCCGCCAAGACGGCGGACGGCCGGTTCATGTATATCAAGGCCAGCGGGACAGCGCTGAAGGATATGAGTCCGCAAAGAGGGTGGCGGCGGATGGAATTGAAGGGGGTGCTGGCGATGCTGGGGGATGCGGAGCTGGGGCGGATGGAGACGTTTGCCCGGGAGAATGAGATTGTCCGGCGGCTGATGCTGGCCTGTAAGGATGAGATGCCGGCGGGGATCCGGCCCTCGGTGGAGGCGCATTTTCACGCGATGCTGGGCCGTTACGTGATTCATCTGCATCCGCTGGCGGTGGGGGCGTATGTGAACGCCAAAGGGGGCCGAAGGCAGATCGAGAGGCTGTTTCAGGGGGAGAAGTATCCGCCGTTGTGGGTGCCTTATACCGATCCCGGCTATCAGTTGGCGCAAAAAATGAAGCGGCTGATTGATGCGTATCAAGGAGAGCAAGGCCGTAAACCGGCGCTGGTGTTTCTGGAAAAGCATGGCCTGATTGTCAGCGCGGAGACGGCGGAGGCGGCACTGCGCCTGGTGCGTAAGGTGATTGCGATTTGCCAGAGTAAGATTCCGGCGGCAAAGTCGGTCAAAATAAAACCGGTCGATCCGGCTGAGATTCAAGCGTCGCAACTGTCGCTGCGGAAGGCAATATTTTCTATTACCGGGCAGTATCTGCCGGTTACGTATGTTGTTAATGAAGATGCGGTGCGTTTCATGGCCCGGTCCGATGCCGCGGGGTTATTAGCGGCGGGGCCCTTGTCGCCTGATGAGATGGTGTATGCCAACGGGCCGGCCCTGTGGCTGGAGCGGCCGGAGGCGAAAGCCATCCAGGTGAGAATCCAGAAACATCTGGATACCGGGCAGGCGATCCCCCGTGCCTATTTGATGAAAAATATCGGTCTGCTGATTACCTGTAATCCGGCTACTACGGCGACGATTGAAAGCATTGCCGCCGGTTTTATGTTAGTTCGGGAAGCGGCAACGCGGTTTGGCGGGGTCTGGGCCCTGAGCAAACGGCAGCGAGATTTCATTCGGACCTGGGAATCGGAAAGCTATCGGGAAAAACTCTCCCGGACCACGAGTCTGGGCAGCTTGCAGGGGCGTATCGCGGTGGTGACGGGCGCGGGCAGCGGGCTGGGGCGGGGCATTGCCATCGGGCTGGCGCGGGCCGGGGCGATGGTGGCGGCCTGCGATCTGGACCGGCCGGCGGCGGAAGAGACGGTTTCGCTGATACGGCAGGAGATGCCGGGCGCGGCGGCTATGGCGGTTACCTGCAATGTTACGGATGAAACCAGTGTGGACCGGGCGTATCAAACGCTGCTGCAGAGCTGGGGCGGGCTGGATATTCTGGTCAATGCCGCCGGGGTGGCGCCGGCGTATTCGCTGGTGAATCTGCCGGCGGATAAGTTCCGTTTTGCCCTGGAGGTCAACCTGACCGGCTATTTCCTGATGGCCCGGGCGGCGGCCCGTATCCTGATGCAGCAGGGAATGGGGGGCAGTATTATTAACCTGAGTTCCAAATCCGGGCTGGACGCCAGCAAGAACAACACACCCTACAACGCCACCAAGGCCGGTGAGATTCATATGGCGCGCGGTTGGGCGATGGAGCTGGGCGAGTACGGCATCCGGGTGAACAGTGTTTGCCCGGGCAATGTGTTTGAGGGTTCCAAAATCTGGAATCCTGAATATATCAAGGTATGTGCGAAAAAAAACGGCATTAAACCGGAAGAGGTGATTCCGTTTTATGTGAATAAGACCATCCTGAAGCGGGAAATCAAACGGCAGGATATCGCCGATGCGGTGGTCTTTTTGTGTTCTGACCAGGCGCGGACCATTACCGGGCAGACGCTGGTGGCGGACAGCGGCCAGGTGATGGTGCGATAACGAGAAACCCTATAGAAACGAGGAACTAATTATGGCGAAGAAACAGTCTCAAGTGGAAAAAGCGTACGAAATGGCGAAGGAGCGATATGCCGCTCTGGGCGTGGATACGGAGCGGGCGGTGCAGAAGCTGGGGGGGATTCCGGTGAGCCTGCACTGCTGGCAGGGGGATGACGTCGGCGGATTTGAAAGCAACCAGGGGCTGTCGGGCGACGGCGGGATTCAGGCGACGGGGAATTATCCCGGCAAGGCCCGCAGTGCTGAGCAGTTGCGGCAGGACCTGGAGAAGGTGCTGAGCCTGATCCCGGGGCGGCACCGGCTGAGTCTTCATGCGATTTATGCGGAAACCGGCGGGCGGAAGGTGGAGCGGGATGACCTTCAGCCGAAACATTTCCAGACCTGGATCGACTGGGCCAAAGAGAACAAGCTGCACGGCCTGGATTTCAATGGCAGTTTTTTTTCGCATCCCAAGGCCAGCGAGGGATTTACGCTGGCCAGTCCCGATGAGGGCATCCGCAAGTTCTGGGTGCGCCACGGTATCGCCTGCCGGAAGATCGGTGAGTATATGGGCCGCCAGATGAAGTCCGCCTGCGTGGATAACGTCTGGATTCCGGATGGGTATAAGGATATCCCAGTCGATCGAAAAGGACCGCGCGAAAGGCTGAAAAAGTCGCTGGATGAGATGTTTGCGGAGAAGCTAAGCCCGAAACATCATCTGGACAGCATCGAGTCGAAACTGTTCGGCATCGGGTCGGAGTCGTATGTGGTTGGTTCGCACGAATTTTATATGGGCTATGCCATTCGCAATAAGACGCTGCTGTGTCTGGACAGCGGCCATTTTCATCCGACGGAGACCATTGCGGACAAGATATCTTCGACGCTGACGTTTTTGGATGAAATTCTTCTGCATGTCAGCCGCGGGATCCGCTGGGACAGTGATCATGTGGTGATTCTGTCGGACGATCTGCTGGCGATTGCCTATGAGCTGGCGCGGAATGATTATTTTGCCCGGGTGCATATCGGTCTGGACTTCTTTGACGCCAGCATCAACCGGCTGGCGGCCTGGGTGATCGGCACGCGGTCCATGCTTAAGGCGCTGTTGATTGCGCTGCTGGAGCCGGTGGAAAAGGTCCGGCGGCTGGAAAAAGATGGGGATTTTACCTCCCGCCTGGGCTGGCTGGAAGAGCAGAAGACCCTGCCGTTTAGTGCCGTGTGGGATTACTATTGCCAGCAGCAGAATGTGCCGGTGGGTTCGGCCTGGCTCGATGAGGTGAAGGCGTATGAAGCCAGGGTATTTCCGAGCCGGTAAAACCTGTGCGGGAAGCCCTTGACCTGCGGGCGAAAATAGCGATACTGTTATATGCAAGCCATGACTTACTGCAAGTCATGGCTTTTTCGCTGGTTTTTGGCAAGGAATTGATGTGGCACTGGTAACATTCAGGAATATCCGCAAGGAATACGCCGGCCGGTTCGTTTTGGACAATGTTTCGTTTGAGGTCGGCACCGGGCAGAAGATCGGGCTGATCGGGGCCAACGGTTCGGGCAAGACCACGCTTTTGCGGATTCTCAACGGGCTGGAAAAACCGACGGAAGGGAATGTGGAAATAGCCGGCGACGTTCGGATCGGGTATGTGCCGCAATATGTAACGTTTCCGGAAGGCCAGACGGTGCGGGAGAGCCTGCTGTGCGAGCATCAGGCGCTGACGGAACGGCTGCGGGAGAAAGAACATGCCGTGGCCCAGGCGGGGGCGGGGGATTTACACCAGGTTCTGCACGAGTATCAGCTTATCCGGGATGCCTATGACCGCGGCGGGGGGGATCATTTCGAGCAGCGGGCGCTGGCCATGCTGGACGCGCTGGGTCTGGGGCAGCGGGCCGGGCACAAGATCAGCTTTCTCTCCGGGGGGGAGCAGAATGTGCTGGCCATGACCCAGGCGCTGCTGGCGGAGCCGAATCTGCTGATTCTGGATGAGCCGGGCAATCATCTGGATTACATGGGGCTGGCCTGGCTGGAGGAGTTTTTGGGCCGGTTTCGGGGGGCGATTCTGATCGTATCGCATAACCGCTATCTGCTGGACCGGGTGGTCAGTCATATTTACGAGCTGGAAAACGGGAAGATTGCCACCTACCCCGGCAACTATACCGCGTATCGGGAAATCCGGAAGCAGCGGCTGAAGACCCAGCAGGCGCAGTATAAGGCGTATCAGCAGCGGCTGGCCCATCTGGAAAGTGTGGTGCGGAAGTTTGCTGATATTGCCCAGGGGCACGCCAGCGATAACACGTGGGGCAAGCGGTTGCGGGCGCGGCGGTCGCAACTGGAGCGGGAACGGGAAAAAGCGGTGGAGAAACCGGCCGGCGAGCAGTCGCAGGTGAAGATCCGTTTGCAGGCGGAATCGACCCGGGCGGATATCGCCCTGCAAATCAATGATTACTCCAAGGCCTTTGGCGAGCTGAAACTGCTGGAAAATGTCAACTGGCAGATGGGCGGCGGCCAGCGGTGGGCGCTGCTGGGGCCGAACGGGTGCGGCAAGACATCGTTTCTCAAAGACATCGTCAGCCAGGGCCGCTGGGAACATCCGCAGATTCGTGTGGGGCCCAGCTTCACCATCGGTTATTGCGCCCAGCAGCAGGAAATTCTCCATAGCGACCATACGGTTTTCGAGGAGTTGAACTCGATTAAAAATGTGCATGAGCAGCAGATTTTCGATATTCTGGCCCGGTTTCTGTTTACCGATGACGAGGTGAATAAGAAGATTTCGTGCCTTTCCGGCGGGGAGCGGAATCGGCTGCAACTGGCGCGGTTCATGCTCACACAGCCGAACTTCCTGATTCTGGACGAGCCGACCAACCACCTGGATATTCCCACCCGGGAGGCGGTGGAAGAGGCATTGAAGGATTTTCCGGGCACGATTCTGGTAGTTTCGCATGACCGGTATTTTCTGGACAGCGTGGTGGATCATATCGCTGAGATCAAGGACAAGACCCTGCACTTTTACAGCGGGAATTTTACGAATTTCTGGCAGGCGCGGCAAAAGGAGCTGGAACAGACCTCCGGGCGGATTACCAGCCGGGCCAAAGACCGGCAAACGGAAGAGGAGGAAAAATCCAAGGCCGGCGGCAAGGCCTGGCTGGAGCGAAAGGCCCAGATTGCCGTGCAGCGGAAGGCCCGGAAGGAAGTGGAGCAGATCGAACAGAGGATTCAGCAGGCGGAAAAGGATAAGGAAGTCCTGGAACAGCAGATTGCCCAGGCCTTTACGGATGGTGAGCTGCAGAAAGGTAACGATTTGTCCCGTCGCCTCCAGCAGATCAGCGCGGATTTGGAGAGTTTGTATGAGGCATGGATGCTGGCCGAGCAGAAATGGCAGCAGCAGAACGGAGAATCGGACTAAAGGTGATTCTGTAAATCTCCGCTTGGGGCTGGAAAGGGATTGCATTACGAATCGAAACAGGTATAACTATAGCAAATTCAGGAATTTGGAACTTTTGTGGCGGAATGGGACCGTTCCGGTTACAATCGTGCGGCCAAGGTGAGAGACGGAAGCGGACTTGAGTTTGTATGGTTCGGCCCGGTTTTAAAGCTAAACGTGGAATAGAGTATGTCAATTTTTGAAGTATTAGGCAAAACGATGCTGCGGGTGTTCAAGTCCAGCAGCGAGCGGTATGTCAAGAAACAATCGGACCTGGTGGAGCAGATTAATGAGCTGGAGTCGCAGTATGGCCAGCTTACGGATGGGCAGCTGCGGGCGAAGACGGAGGAATTTCGCCAGCGAATCAGCCGGAACCAGAAGGAGAGACTCGGGCGGCCTTTGCGGAAGATACTGCGGGAATTGCAGTTGATGCCCGAAGAGGCCCGCAAGCCGGCCAAGAAGCATCTGACGGAGCAGTTGCTGGCCAGTTGTGAAGAGGTTCTGCCGGAGGCGTTTGCAGTGGTACGGGAGGCGTCGGACCGGCATTTGGGGGTTCGGAATGTTTTTGCCAAGCAGTATGAGTTTGATCCGGCGATTTTGTCGCCGGCGATGCAGACGGTTTATGAAGAGATCAAGGCGCGGGTAGCGGCCGGGGAGGACGTCCATGCCATTGAGCTGCCGCCGGAGTTTTATGCTGAGGTGCGGGCGAAATATCCGGCGGAGGAAAGGCCGCCATTCCGGTTCCGGCATTTTGATGTGCAGATGATCGGGGGGAACGCCCTGTATGAAGGCAGTATCGCGGAAATGGCGACCGGGGAGGGGAAAACGCTGGTGGCGACGCTGGCGGCCTATGTGGTGGCGCTGAGCGGGCGGAAGGTGCATATCATTACGGTGAATGATTACCTGGCCAAGCGCGACCGCGACTGGATGGGGCCGGTGTATGAATCGCTGGGGCTGACGGTGGGGGCGATTCAGTCCGAGATGGATACTGCCGGTACCGAACGGAAGGAGCAGTATGCCTGCGATATCACCCATGGGACGAATAATGAATTCGGATTTGACTATCTGCGCGACAATATGAAGGTGCGGTATGCCGACCAGGTACAGGGGCCGCTGGATTATGTGATTATCGACGAGGTGGACTCGATTCTGATCGATGAGGCCCGGACGCCGCTGATTATTTCGGGGCCGGCGTTTGACGATACCGCCCGGTACAAACAGGCGGACAAGATCGCCCGGGAAATCATCAATAAACAGCGGAATTATGCCGGTATCGAAAAACAGATTGATGCGGCCAAGCGCCAGATGGCCAATTTCGAAGGGGATATCAGCGAAACCAAAAAGGCCAAAGATCCGGAACGGCTCAAGAAGCTGGAAAACCAGTTGACTAAATTGCGGTCGGATCTGGCGGAACTGGAGGAAAGGCTTTCGCATACCACGCAATATTACGAAGTGGAGTATGACAAGCACAGCGTTCATCTGACGCATGAGGGGATTGGCGCGGCGCAGGAGCTGGCGGGGGTGGGCAGCTTTTTTGTCGGGGCGAACATGGAATGGCCGCATCTGATGGAGCAGGCCCTGCGGGCGCATCTGGTGTTCGAGCATGAGAAGGACTATGTGGTGCAGAACGGGGAGGTCATCATCGTGGATGAGTTCACCGGCCGTTTGATGCACGGGCGGCAGTGGTCGGACGGCCTGCACCAGGCGGTGGAGGCCAAGGAAAACGTCCATGTCAAGGAAGAGAGCCAGACGCTGGCAACCATCACGATTCAGAATTTTTTCAAGCTCTACCAGCAGATTGCGGGCATGACCGGGACGGCCATGACCGAAGCGGATGAGTTCATGAAAATTTACCAGTTGAACGTGGTGACGATCCCGACCAATAAGCCGGTGGTGCGCGAGGACCGCGACGACTTGATTTACAAGACCATCAAGGAAAAATTCAATGCGATCGTCGAAGAAGTTTTTCAGATCAGCACGTCCGGCCGGCCGGTGCTGATCGGCACCATCAGTATCGAGAAGAGCGAGGCCCTGTCGGCGGCCCTGACCCAGCGGTACGGCCTGGAGCATGAGGTTCTCAACGCCAAGCAGCACGCCCGGGAGGCGGCGATTGTGGCCAAGGCCGGATTTCAGCACGCCCGCCGGGACGGGAAGATGTGCGGGAATATCACGATTGCGACGAATATGGCGGGGCGCGGGACCGACATCAAGCTGGGGCCGGGCGTGAAGGAGGCGGGGGGGCTGCACGTGCTGGGGACGGAACGGCATGAGGCCCGCCGCATCGACAACCAGCTCCGCGGGCGGTCGGGCCGGCAGGGGGATTTGGGCAGCAGCCAGTTTTTCCTCTGTTTTGAGGATGAGCTGATGTGCCTGTTCGGCGGGGACCGGATGCTCAAGATTATGTCCCTATTTAGATGGCCGGAAGGCGAGCCGCTGGTGCACAAGAAGCTGAGCAAGTTTGTGGAAAAGACCCAGAAGAAAGTGGAGGAGCGGAATTTTGAGTCTCGCAAGAGCCTGCTGGAATACGATGAAGTGATGGATTACCAGCGGCAGGTTTTTTATACCCGGCGGCAGTCGATTCTGGAGGGGCGGGGGCTGGAAAATATCATCTGGGAGATGGTGGAGGACGTGGTGGCGGAAAACTGCGGGAAAATGCTGGGCAGCGATTATCCCTATGAATGTATTGCCGAATGGGCCCGCACGGAGGTGGGGGTGGATCTGGAAGTGGAACGGATTCGCGGCCAGGAGCTGGATGAGCTGGAGAGTCTGGTCCGGGATCGGGCCAAAAACAACGCGGATCAGGAAATTGCCGTCACGCTGGGTGAGTATATGCCCGAAGACAGCGGGCCGGAGGAATGGGACCTGAAGGGACTTTCCCGCTGGGCGATGAGCAAATTCAGCGTGAATGTTTCGCAGAACCAGTTGCGGAAAATGAATTTCGAGGAGGTGCAGCAGCAACTGGCGGAGTCCGCCAACCAGCGTTATGACAAGATGGACCTTTCCCGGATCACGGCGTATCTGGAGCCGGAGTATGCCCACCGCAGTTTGTGCGACTGGATCAATCAGAAGTTCAATTTAAAGATCCAGCCGGCGGATCTGGCGGGGAAAGACAGCCAGCAAATCGAAGAATATCTTCTGACCAAGGCCCGGCAAAGCTACCGGCAGCGGGAAATCGAGTATCCGGTCGAGTTTATTCTGAATGTGGCCCTGCGGCGGGAGCAGAGCGGCAGCAGTTTTGCGGCGAGGGAAATCTCCGACTGGGTCCGGCGGAAATTCGCCGCGGAGCTTTCCATCGAGGAAATCCAGAATTCCTCCTTCGACAAGATTAAGAAGAAATTACTGGATATGAATGCGTCTTACTATGACGGTCAACTGCTTCAGGAAATCGATGCGGCCTTCCAGAAATATTCCGGCGCGGAGGAGGATACCCAGGCGCTGGCGGCGTGGGCCAAAGAGCGATTCCATATTGCCGCGGACCCGGAGGAATGGCAGGAGCAGGACCCGCGGGAGCTGATCCAGCGGGGGGCGCGGCAGTTTTTGCGCACGGAACTGACGGAGCTGGAGAAGTATGTGCTGCTGCAGATTTACGATTCGACCTGGAAAGACCATCTGTATGCGATGGACCATCTCAAGAGCGGCATCGGGCTGCGGGGGTATGCGGAAAAAGACCCCAAGATGGAATATAAGCGGGAGGGGTACCGGATGTTTCAGCAGATGCTGTCCAATATCCGGGATAAGGTGACGGATATTATTTTCAAGGCCCGGCTCGACACCAGCGAATCGATGCGCAGCGTCTGGAATATCTCCAACGCCATGCACGCCGAGTATGACCGGTTCCAGGCCCAGCAGCAGGCCGCGCAGGCGCCCCAGGGGGAACATACCGTCAAGACCATCAAGCTGGAAAAGCCCAAAGTCGGGCGCAACGATCCCTGTCCCTGCGGCAGCGGCAAAAAATACAAGAAATGCTGCGGGCAGAACGCGGTGGGGTAAAATCCGGTGGCAAAGGCGCTTACATCGGCAACATGCCCGGACAATAGCCGGACGGTTCCAGATTGCAGTCCAGCCACTCCTGGGCCATAATGGCTAAATCGATCAGATTTACCTGGCAGTCTTTGTTGAAATCGGCCAGGGGGTATTCCGTACAGCGCGGCTCGACTTGGAAATGGGTTAGAATCACCCGATCCGGCTGGTAAACCACCTCGAATTTACCGCCTTCGAAGACATATTCCGACGCCGCGTTGATAAACTGGCCGCTGACCGATGCTGCCATGATTATCACAAATTCATCCGTATAGGCAGGAACATACTGATCCCAGAGGTCCACATCCAGAAAACCGTCCAGCGTCACCTGGCCGCCCACATTCAGCCCGCCGTAATTATAGTAAGTCCATCCGCTGTTGCTGCCGGCAATGGGTATCTTCAACGTTGCCTTGGCGTCCTGCCTATAATCGAAACTGATGTCGAGGAGTTTCCAGTCGTTATAGCCGCTGCCCTGAGCGCCCGGTATCACCACTCCGCCATAATTGTTCACATGGGCGCGAATCCAGCCCCCGCCTTCCAGGGTTCCGCCTTGCAGATTGATGGGATTCGCCAGGTACGAATCGTAGTCATATATGGTACTAAGTTCCCCGCCGTCCATATGTACCGTGCCGTCCGGCCAGACCACCAGAAACCGGCCTTCCTGGAGGGCGCAGGAGAGGTCGGCGTAAATGTCATTTTGGGGGTCATCATACAGATAGATCAATCCGCGGCCGCCGGCCTGCTCCAATGAACCACCCACGGCTACCGAACCCATACAATCCGCCCATGAACCGTCATAAATATTCAACCGGCCTTCGCTGCCGGCGCGCTCCGCAATCACCGTATTACCCGAATGGTATAACTTGGAACCGGTCAGGTTGATTATCCCTTGGCCCGCTACGCCGATGAACAACCCTACCGGGTCAGTCCAGTTGTTTTCTATCACCAGTTCTGACTCATGGCCCGTACCGGTCACGTTGATGGTTGCTTCCGAACCCCGGTAAGTCGCCATTTTCAGCAGTCCCATTCCTACCCGGCCGCCGTTACTGACGTTGGTGGTGGTTTTGCCATAGGCTGACATCTCAAAAGAACCACCCACCGACCATTCGCTATCCTGTCCGTCGATAGTGAACAACGCGGTGCTCTGCATCAAAATGCCGCTCTGGCCGTGCCCGTGAAAGAGATAGGCATTGTCCGTTACGCTGACCTCGGCATCGCCGGCGGTGCCGTAAAAGAAGCCGTAAAAGTTTCCATCAAAACCTACCCAGGAGGTATCGGCCCCGCTCAGGTCCAGCCGGCCGACTGAGTCATCGCCATTCCGGGCTAAAAACAGATCATGGCTGATCACTCCGCCTTCCCGTACTGTTACCGATCCTGAAGCGTAATCGCCGATGATTACCGCTTGATTGTAATCATTCGTTGAATCCAGGGTATAGGTAAAACCGTTCAGGTCCAGCGTCAGGTCTGAGCCTTCGACCGTCATCCGGTCATGGGTGTAGGAATCGTCCAGCCATACGGTGTAGCTGGCTGGCTCGGTGAAAAAGACGTAATCATCCACTCCCGGTGCAAAGCCCTGATCCCATTTGGTTCCATCGCCCAGCTCGCCCCCGGCTGGATCGATCCAGTAATAATCGTCCGCCCATGCCAGCGAAGAAAGGCCTGTAACCACCACCAATAGAAATGCTAAAGCTTTCATAGTTTCTACCTCCTGATAAAAATATCTCTTTTCAACCTGAGAAGGTTTAACCGGATAAACCTTCTGCAAGTAGATTCGCAAACTGAACAAATTTTTATTATACTTTTCCGGAGATCGGAAAGCAAGGGAAATCGGGCCGGCCGTCTCTTTTGGCGGATATAACTACATGGCGGGAAATGACTTGTGTTTATCTGTCCCCTTCAAATAATAGAGGGGCTGACCGGCAGTTGTTTAGAGGTTGACAGCGGGATGGTTATTTTTTTCGCCGGTAAATCAGCCAGTAGAAGAGTCCCACAAAACCGGCTCCGCCGACAATGTTGCCCAGCGTAACGGGGACCAGGTTTTTGACCAGAAAGCTGCCCCAGGTCAGGCTGGCGAGGTCTTTGCCCAGCGTTTCGGCCAGCAGCGGCTGGTTTTTCAGAAACAAGCCCATCGGCACGAAAAACATATTGGCGATACAGTGCTCAAATCCCATGGCGACAAAGGCGGTTATGGGGAAAAAGATGCAGAGAATTTTGTCGGTGCTGGTTCGGGCGGAAAAGCAGAGCCATACCGCCAGGCAGACCAGGACGTTGCAATAAATACCTTTGAAGAACATTGGAATAAACGTGCCGGTGCATTTTTCATACGCAATCCCCAGGGCGGTTATCCCGATGCTATGATCCCCCATTTTATATTGTTCGCTCAGGTAAATAAAATAGGCGGTGGCCACGGCCCCGGCAAAATTACCCGCATAGACAATACCCCAGTTCCGCAGCAGCTTTGTCACGCTAACCTTGCCGCTGACGGTCGCCATCATGATCAGGGTGTTGCCGGTGAACAACTCTGCACCTCCGATTACCACCAGCGTCAATCCCAGACAAAAGGCCAAACCGCCCAGAAATTTCGTGACGCCCAGGCCCAATACCGGTTTGGTGCCGGTGACGATGATGGTGCAAAAATCGCCGCCCAGACCAATGAAAGCACCGGCCAGAACCGCCAGCAAAAATATGGTTACGGCATCCATATTTGCCTTGGCAATACCCACGGTTTCGGCTTTCTCTGCCATCGCCGGGGGCAACAAGGCATCCAGCGTGAAGTCCCTGCCGCTGGCGGCTGGGGGGGGCGGGTTTCCGGCTTTCGCCGGACCGGTAATCAGCTCCCACTCTTTGCTATCCAGCGATTCCAGAACCTGGTTATTTGGGCGGGAAAAACTTCCGGAGTCCATTGATGACATAACACGCTCCCAGGGTTAGAACAATCATTCGGGTACAAGTTCTATCGGGCTTGTATCCATCTATTGCTTTTTTGCTACAATAGCTGAAAACCCCGGGAAAATATGTGATATTCATCACAAATTAGCGGTGGAAAGGAGTACTCAGACCTGCATAATTTCGGCGGTTTTGGCTTCCAGCAGTTCATCGACTTTGGCGATATATTTTTTGGTTAGTTCGTCGATGTCCTTTTTACCTTCGTCCCGCTGGTCTTCGGTGAGGATTTTGTCTTTTTCTTCCTGGTCGAGCTGCTTGTTGCTGTCCCGCCGATGGTTGCGGATGTGGACGCGGGCCTGCTCGGCCAATTGCTTAATCTGCTGTACCAGTTGCTGGCGGCGTTCGCCGGAGAGGGGGGGGACCGTCAGGCGGATGATCCGGCCGTCGCTGCTGGGGGTGATGCCGACGGAGGATGCCTGGATGGCCTTTTCAATGTCTTTGATACAGGAGACATCGAAGGGCTTGATGACGATTAGATTGGATTCCGGGGTGGCCAGATTGGCCAACTGCTTCAGCGGGGTCTGGGCGCCGTAATAATTGACACGCAAATTTTCGACGAGGGCAGTGGAGGCCCGCCCCGTACGAATGGTGCGGAATTCACTGCTGAGAAAATCCGCTGCTTTTTCCATTTTGGCTTCGGTTTCAAAGGTGATCTCTTCTACACTCATATCAGGCCTCGGTAGTATGGGTAATCAAGGTTCCGACAGCCTCTCCTTTGGCCACGCGGGCGACGGTGCCCGGCGTCAGCAGGCTGCACACAATAATATCGATTTTGTTTTCTTTGCACATGGAAATGGCGGTCTGGTCCATCACCCGGAGATTGTCGCGCAGGACCTCGTCATAGGTCAGGCGGGTATATTTCCGGGCCGCCGGATGGGTGATGGGATCGGCGGAATAGACCCCGTCCACTTTGGTGGCTTTAATCAGGACGTCCGCATGGATTTCGGCGGCCCGCAGGGCGGCACAGGTGTCGGTCGTGAAAAAGGGGTTGCCGGTACCGCCGGCCAGGATCACGACCCGGTTGTTTTGCATATGTTTGATGGCCCGCCGGCGTATGAACGGTTCGCAGAAACGGGTAACTTCAATGGCGGAGAGCACCCGGGTGGGGATTTTCTGCCCTTCCAGGACATCCTGCAGGGCCAGTGCGTTAATCACCGTTGCCATCATCCCCATCTGGTCGCCGGTTACCCGGTGAATGTTTGCCATTTTGCTCAGCGTGGCGCCCCGGACCAGATTGCCGGCCCCGACGACGACGGCCGGCTGCACCCCCAGCGAAACCAGTTCTTCCACCTGGGCGGCTACTTTATCCAGCTCTTCTTTGGCCAAACCGAACCCCCCGGCGCCGCTCAAGCCTTCGCCGCTGATTTTCAGCAGAATCCGCCGATATTTTAATTCAGCCATGTCTGGTACCCATACGCATGCACCAGTGGGTTTTTCAGCCGATCTGCAGGCGGGCGAACCGTTTTAGTGCAATTGCCGCCTGCGCTTGCTGGCCGACCTCCTTCAGCAGGGCGCCCACGGTTTTCTTGTCGTCTTTTACAAACGGCTGTTCCAGCAGCACGACCTGCTGGAACCATTTGCTGATCTTGCCCTCGACGATCTTTTCGATCATGTTGGCGGGTTTTCCTTTGACCTGCTCGGCGGCGATTTCCTTTTCGCGGGCAATCAGGGCCGGATCCACATCCTCCCGGGACAGGGATACCGGATTCACCGCCGTGATATGCATGGCCAGATCGCTGGCCAGCGTCTGAACGGCGGGATTGCCGGCGACATTTTTGTCGGTGTCCAACTGGAGGATGGTGCCGATCTTGCCGTTGAAATGGATATAGACATGGAGAAGCCCGTTTCCCTGGAGCTGGTAGCAGGCAAAATTGCCGAGGGTGATTTTTTCGCCGGTTTTGCTGACCATATCGTTGATGATTTCGCCGACAGTTTTTCCTTTGGCGGTTTTTATCTGGACCAGCGAATCGCTATTTTGCGGGGGTGTATCGGCGTTGAGAAGGACCTCCAGGGTCAGCTTGACGGCTTCCTGGAAATCGGCGTTTTTGGCGGTGAAATCGGTTTCACTGCACAGCATGACGATGGCCGCTTTTTTGCCGTCCGCGGATACTTTTCCCAGGACCTGGCCTTCTTTGGTTTCCCGTCCGCCGCGTTTTTCCATAACGGCCATGCCCTTCTTCCGGAGAAGGATGACCGCCTTGTCGATGTCGCCGCCGGTTTCGGTTAAGGCCTTTTTGCAATCCATCATGGCCTGTCCGGTCAGTTCTCTCAATTGTTTTACTGCCGATGCTGATATTTCTGCCATTTTAAACGAACTCCTTAACGAACTATAGAATAGAAGCGGACCCCGGATGGGTTGCCGCTTTGGGTTCCTTGACGAATCGGACTTAAAACTTTAATTCTGCTGCGACTCGGCCGGCGGATTTTCTCCAGACGATCCCGATGCTCCGGATTTGGGGGCGATCGGATGGCCGCTGGCAATCAATTCGGCGGCCTGTGCCGTCGAGATGCGCCGCGAGCGCACCCGGCGATCTTCTTCGCCGGCTGCCGCCTGTTCTGCCCGTCCAGTTTTCCCTTCCATGACCGCGTTGGCCAGCATGGTAACGACCAGTTCAATGGCCCGCATGGCGTCGTCATTGCCGGGGATCGGAATATCGACCAGATCCGGATCGGAATCGGTATCCATGAGGCAGATGGTCGGGATTGACAGCTTGCGGGCTTCATTGACGGCGATGTATTCGCGCTTGGCGTCGATGATGACCAAAGCGCCCGGCGTCCGGTCCATTTTCCGGATTCCGCCCAGGTTGCGCTGGATCTTGGTCATTTCCCGCCGCAGCGTTGATTCCATTTTTTTGCTTTCCGCCGCCAGCAGACCTTTTTCTTCCATGGCTTCCAGCTCTTCCAGGCGGCCCAGACGGGACCGGATGGTCCGGAAGTTGGTTAAGGTTCCACCCAGCCAGCGCTCAATGACATACGGCATTTCACACCGTTCGGCCTGAGCCTGGATGACGGAACGTGCTTGGCGTTTGGTGCCCACAAACAAAACATCCTTGCCAGAGGCTACCACATGGTAAAGGAACTTCTGAGCACGTAACAGTCCCTTTATGGTCTCCTTGACATTAATAATGTGGATCGAATTGCGGGTGCCGAAGATATAGGGTTTCATCTTCGGGTTCCAGCGTCCGACCCGATGGCCAAAATGTATGCCCGCGTCTATCAGTTCGCGGACCTGCGCATTATCCAAACTGCGTCCTCCAAAATATATTTCCTATATTTAGAACACTACTCGTTACTCGAACGTAGTAGAATAAATTTTTATGCTAAAGGTGTCAAGCTAAAAGATTTGGGAAAATTTTCATTTCCCGCAAAAATTTGCGTCAGGGATTTCCGCAAAATCTGGTACAATAGGCAAAAGAGGGGGTAGAAAAACATAACCTATTGCAAATTAGTAAGTTGCAACCAAATAGTTATGATATAAATAGTCAGGATTATTGAAATTTTTTCCGCCGGCGGGCGGGGGGGATATTGAGGAGGCTGCGGTATTTGGCGATGGTGCGGCGGGCGAGCTGGAGGCCGTGTTTCTGCATTTCGACGACCAGGTCGTCATCGTTGAAGGGCTGGTCTTTGTTTTCGCTGTTTATGACTTCTTCCAGCTTGGCTTTGACGGCATCCCAGCTAACGCTTTCTCCCTGGGCGTTTTCGGTGCCGCCGCAGAAGAAATGCCGCAGGGGATAGATGCCATTGGGCATTTGAATGTATTTGCCGGCAACGGCGCGGGAGACGGTTCCCACATGGATGCCCAGATCGCGGGCGACATCGACCATCGGCAGGGGTTTGAGGTGCAGGGGGCCGTTTTCAATAAACATCCGCTGGGTTTGGAGGACATGGTTGACCACCCGCAGGAGGGTGGCCTTCCGCTGCTCGATTGATTCGATGAGCCATTTGGCGGAGCGAACGTTATTTTGCAGAAATTCCCTGGCGTCGGGGGGCAACTGGCCCTTTTTCATCATGTCGCGATACATCTGATTGATTTTGAGGGCGGGCATGCTGCCATCGCTGAGCCGGGCTTCGTAGGTGTCATTGTGTTCGTTGTATTCCACGAT
>JAKQBU010000563.1 GCA_029573975.1 Planctomycetota bacterium | reverse complement strand
CGGCTATCGCAATAGCCAGGTATCCGTGCTGGCCCCAACCGGTACGATCGGTTTCATGATGGACTGCGATACCACCGGCGTCGAGCCGGATATCGCCCTGGTCAAATACAAACTGCTGGCCGGCGGCGGCATGCTCAAGATCGTCAATCAGACCGTGCGGATGGCCCTGGAAAAGCTGGGGTATTCGGAAGATCAGATTCGCAAAATCATCCATCAGATCGAAGAGGATGACACTATTGAAACCTCCAAGGTTCTGAAACCGGAACATCTGCCGGTGTTTGACTGTGCCTTCAAACCGACCAAAGGGAAGCGGTCCATTTCTTACCTGGCCCATATCCGCATGATGGCGGCGGTTCAGCCGTTTATCAGCGGGGCCATCAGTAAGACCGTTAATATGCCCAACGAAAGTACGGTAGAGAACATCAAAGAGGCCTATATGACCGGCTGGCGGCTGGGGCTGAAGGCCCTGGCGATCTACCGGGACGGCTCCAAGCGGTCCCAGCCGGTCAGTACGAAAAAGACCGAATCCAAGGTATCCAAACCGCAGCCAGCGGAGATAGCGGCTGTGGAAGAATATAAACCGGAAACGAACAACATCCTTGAACGCCGGCCGCAGCGGGTGCGTTTACCGCAAACCCGATCGAGCATCACCCATAAATTCGATGTGGCCGGACATGAAGGCTACCTGACGGTGGGGTTGTACGAGGACGGCCAACCTGGTGAACTTTTTATCACCATGGCCAAGGAAGGCAGCACCGTCGGGGGTCTCATGGATTCGTTCGGGACGTGCGTATCGCTGGCTTTGCAGTATGGCGTGCCGCTCAGCTCGCTGGTGGCCAAGTTCAGCCATTCGCGGTTCGAGCCGGCCGGCATGACCAGCAACCGGGATATTCCCTTCGCCAAGAGCCTGATCGACTATATCGCCCGCTGGCTGGGGATGACCTTCCTGCCGGGCTACCGCGAGGCCAACGCCCCCAAGCGCCCGGAATCGAAGAAAAAAGCCGATGCCGACGCGGAGCCTGAGCCTGCCCCAGCTGTCCGACCCGAAAAAAAACCGATTCCCGCCCTGGAGAAACGCAGCAATCTGACCGCCATCAGCGGACGGATCAGTGAGCTGATCGGCATGGTAAATAAGCAGGCGATTGAAAGCGGCGTCACCGACGAGGGCGGCAAGCTGATGAGTTCCTTTAACAGCCAGTTCAGCCACTTCCAGTCCGACGCTCCCGTCTGCGACCAGTGCGGCTCCATCACCGTCCGCAACGGCAACTGCTACCGCTGCCACAACTGCGGCTCCTCGATGGGGTGCAGTTAAAAAGGTAAACAGATAGTCGATTATAGGCTGCCTGTCGTATGTTGTTGAACACTATTGCAGATAGTAACCGTAAAATCATCCAATAGCGTAGTTGTATATGTCAGGCCGGAAATATAAAATCCGAAGAAGCGACTTACGCCATTTACGCTCTATAGCGGCGGCCAAGGCCAAGGATGCCTGGGAGGTATGCGGGCTTCTGATCGATAATGGGCATTTCTTGCAAATAAAGGAAACCCGTAACCTAGCCACGAGAAAGGGATCGTTCGTTATGGATTTAAGGGAGATTCGCTCCCTGAAAAAGGCCGCCAAGAAACTCGACTTGAAGGTTATTGGCACCTTTCATTCTCACGTTACCTGGAATGCTGAACCCGGCAAGACAGACATTGCCGGCACCTGGGATGGTTATCTAATGTTGATTGTTGATGGTATGAATAAGGAAGCAAAACTTTGGCACGTTAAAAACAACCGGGCTTATCCGCTTTCCTTTGAAATCATATAACCTGTGTAGTGCTTGGTAATCAATGCCGCATCAATTAAATAATGTAGGCACGCCATAAAGAGCATGATACGATAATCAAAAATTCACGAGCAAACTGGAAAATAATAAAGATATTTAACCACGCGACATCCAAACAGAAAAATTAAGTAGCGGTACACTTTACAAAAAAAGCCGACAGAAAACTCTGCCGGCTTTTCTCGTTTCTGTAAGTATCTTCCGTTTATGGCGCTGTATTGAGCCAGTTGGCAGCGATTACTGCCAGATCATACAAATCGACCTTGCCGTCGGGAATCCCAACGGGTCCGCTGATATCGCCCGGTATGGGATTGTCTTCATACGCAGGCTGATTGGTAGTCAGTTCAAAAGCCAGATCCCAGCTTTCCCCGTCGGGTCCTTTTAATTCAAAACCGTCCTGCCAGACATCATACAGAACCGGCGGCCAGGTGCCGCTCTGCACAAACATGATGGAACAGGCGTCGTCCTGGAATACATGAGGCCGGGTCTTCCAGCCCCAGGGGAACTTGGGAGGATAATCCTGGGCATTATAGATCGGTGCAATACTCAGCCAGTAGATATTCCTGCCGTCGGCACTCGGCTCCTGATGGAACCAGTCATCCTGGGAAAGGAATTGGGCAAACTGGAAGCAGGTTTCATTCTGCCGTTCGGGTCGGTGGAACGGGTCCACATCATACCCGGCAAAGTTCCACACATAACTGGTGCAACGATTTTCCCAGAGTAACTGCCCCGGATGGCTGTAGGGCCGGTCCACATGTGCCGGTACATCCGTCCAGATCCCGATGTGAAATCCGGCAGGCACCTGCGGCGGCAGTTTCGGCTGGGTCCACCCGAGGAACGATCCCCACCAGTGGATATCCGTTACCGGCCGTTTATCTTTGCATTCCCAGTCGTCCGCCCATATCGGCGGATTCTGATAATCACAGTATTCATCCCAGCCGTTGATGAGCGGCGGATTCGCATCCGGTTCCAGCAGTTCCGGCGCCTGGCTGTACTTGACAAACCATTTGCTGTTGACGGCACCGCTGCCGCCAGGATTGGGTGTTACACTCAGGTTATGCCAGTAATTCCACATACCGGGAATGGTACCACCGGGCGGCGGGGCATTTTGAGGGCCGCCAACCCAGACACCGTTCTCATCGACGATAATCCATTGTACCGTCTTGATATTGAAGCCCGGATTGTTTACATAACCGGTCGCCGGCGGATTAGCGGCGTTCAACCCAACCTTGGAGGTATCAATGGCAATTGTCGTGGGGGTATTCCATTGAATCGGTCCTGCCGGTCCGACATTCCAGTACCATGCCCGAACGGGACCGCCCACCATCGGGATATTTTGCAGTCCCAGCGATACCTGGTTAATCTGCACATGCGGCGGCATCGGACTGGTCTGGGGGGCGGTTACCTGTACAGTAATAATGCAATTCGAATAATCCGGGTCGAGCTTATAGTCATACTTAAACGCACTGCCATACTCCCCGTCGGGTTGGTTCTCTCCCCAGACCATAACCAAACCCCCATCAAATGGATCAGAACCCGGCCCAAATTCCGGATAAACATAAAGTTCATCCGGCATGAGCCATGTACTCGGCGGATACGGTTCCCCCTCGTGTTCGAACCATTCCTGTGGATCCTGCCACTGTTTCATATAACCCAGCAGTTCTTCCTCCCGCATCGGCCGGATCGCCCCTTCATCCAGGGCCATCTGCCATTCCTCTGAAGAATCCAGCAGGAAATACGGTTCGGATTGCTTCAGCAGACCGAACAAATATTCCGTCTGATGCGGAATCGCCTGATTCGGTACCGGCATAGTCGGCAATTCCACGGTCATATCCACCACCGTGGAATCCCGGCTGACAAACGGAT
The DNA here is from genome assembly GCA_029573975.1 of Planctomycetota bacterium. Next base: position 3,092 of record JAKQBU010000563.1, on the reverse strand, counting down.
GAACTACCCACTCAATTTGGAACAGCCCCATCGACATCCCCGGCAACAGCTCAAAAACAGGTCCAAGCGAATGTCCCTCGATAATTACCCTTCCCGGTTCAATGGTGGTAAAGACGTCAAAAAAGGAATCCGGCGGCGGATATACCGCACCCACCATCATTTTGCTTTCATCATAGCTGAGAGTCGCCTGATAGCTTTGCACCGGAATCGGGGCGGCTCCGGAGTTCTGCATCGCGGCCCCCATGGGCGGCTGCATACCGGGATTGATAATTACCGCCGGATCGAGGTTGAGGTTAAGAGCCGGATTTAGGGTGAGGGATAGATAAATCAGAACATCTTTACCAGTTTCCGCATTGTTAGCCGCAACCCAGGTTTTGCTGCCTTTAGCCGTCCCCGCCTGATTCTGGGCGTTGACCGTGATAGTACTGCCTACCAGATACGAAGACGCCCATCCACCGGTGTAGTAACCAAGCTGGTCACCGGTAATCGGGTTGATAGCACTTCCGGTAGAAATTGTACCCGTCGGATTGGGTACAGGAACCTTATAATTTAGCATTGTGTTGTCATACACCCTGCCGGCAGCACTATAGCCATACGCCATTCCGCTCAACAAAAGCACACACACTAAAACAATTTTTATACTCTTACCCATTGCCATGTCCTCCAAAAAAACTTTTTCACACCACTAACAACCTATTATAAACCACTCTTCAGCGCGATCCTTAACCGCGCGCCAAAGAGTAACTTGTACATGTTATATCAAATGCTGAATAGAAACTTCTACATGCTTTGCTGGAAATGCGATGATGCTTTCTTTCCTTATTTACTATTTTACCACATTTCCATCTCAATGCAAGCTAAATATTTACGTATTCGCAACTTAGTGAAAGAACCTTAAATCCGATCCGTGTGTCACAAGTTATTGTTAATAAATGACATAAATAAAATCCCGCCTTCGCCCCTTTCCCCGTGAAAAGCTGTTGCAGGAATGCCTCCCAAGCGCTAGAATTATCAAAATCGCAGTATATAAACATAGTACTATTTATCAGAAAGTGAATAATGAGTTTGAATGAAAATACGATCATCCAGGCCGATTGCGTAGAGTGGCTGCCGGCAGAACTCCGGCGTCAGAATCACCAGCCCTTTGCGGATTTGATTTTCGCCGATCCGCCTTTTAATATCGGCTATGAATATGACAAGTATGAGGACAATCTCGAATATGAGCACTATCTTCAGTGGACCCGCAAGTGGATGCAGGCCTGTTATGATGTTTTGACTGAACACGGCTCGTTCTGGATCGCCATTGGTGATGATTACGCCGCGGAAATCAAAATTATCGCCCGCGAATTGAATCTGGTGATGCGCAACTGGATTATCTGGTATTACACCTTCGGACAGTGTACCCGGATGAAATTTGCCCGCTCTCATACCCATATTTTTTATTTTGTGAAGGACCCCAAAAATTATATTTTCAATAAAGAGGCCATTCGCGTTCCTTCTGCCCGCCAGACCACCTATAACGATAAACGCGCCTTCAGCCTAGGCAAAGTGCCCGACGATACCTGGATTCTCCGCCCCCAGGAAATCCCCGATGCCTTTCAGCCGGAGGAAGATACCTGGCATTTCAGCCGGGTGTGCGGCACGTTCAAGGAACGGGCGGGATTTCACGGCTGCCAGATGCCGGAAAAACTGCTCGAACGCATAATCCTCACCTCCAGCCATCCCGGTGATCTGGTCCTTGACCCCTTCAGCGGCAGCGGCACCACCGTAGCCGTTGCCCGCTCCCTGGGCCGCCGCTATCTGGGAATCGATCTCTCGGAAAATTATGTTAAACAGGGCTTGGAACGACTGGAAAATGCTGCCTCCCTCTTTGAACAGGAATAATCGATAGTGTTTCGCTTCTATGTAGCAGTCCTGCTGTGCGCCTGGATGGGGGGTGCAAAGAGCCTCTGGGCTTTGGAAGGCGCAGATTATGAGAAATTGACCTTTTCCTTTACCCCGGCCTCTAAAATGCCCGGTGCCACCGCGGTCCATGCCGCCGCCGGACTGCACGGAGGGGATGTCCTGGTCGTCGGCGGCTACGGCCGTTTATTCGGTGTACCGATTGCCGTAACGATGGGCCGGGTCTATCAGTACCAAACCGGAAAATGGCGGAGCACCCGTGGTGTTTTAAACTACGGCCGCCTGGAACATAGCGCTATCGCCCTGCCGGACGGCAAGGTTCTGATTGTCGGCGGCAGCGGCCAGATGAAAAATAAGCTTTCTTCTGTGGAATTATATGATCCGGCAACCGATACCTTCATCGAAGTTGGCAGCATGATCGGACCGCGAACCTATCCCCGGCTAAACCTTCTGCCGGACGGCCGCGTCCTGATTACTGGTGACCTGAAACAGGCCGAAATACTTGAACCTTCTCCCCAGTCCGCCTCCGGCTATTCGATTCGGCCCGCCCGCGGTCAGACACTGTTTCGTCACAACCGTCATGTTTCCATCACCCTGCCGGACGGCTCGGTCTGGCTGATCGGCGGACGCAGCACCATGATTGAACGTTTTGATCCGCAAACCGAAACCTTTACCAGTGCCAAGACCCGGATACCCGGCTTGATGGACGATCAGGCGGGTATTCTTCTCTACGATGGTACTATTTTTCTGGCTGGCGGCCAGGATCTGATCAGCAACCGCTGTATCAACCGGACCTGGCGGTACGACCCGCAAGCCGATGCCTTGACCCCAGCCCCCCCCTTGAATCCCTCCTTCCGGGAAACGCCGGTACCCGGTGTCTCCGATCTCCAGATTGTGGATTTATGCGCCTCGCACCCCCAGCGGCGGGGGCGGTATATTTTCCTCTGCGGCGGGGAATACGATCCCGGCCGCGGCGACGAAAAAGACATTAACCTCACTTCCGCCTGGGTCTATGAGGCCGAACGAAAAAGGCTGATCGAAGTGGGACCGATGCGGTCCGCTCATGATGATTTCGCCGCAGTGGCCCTGCCGGCCGGCCCCGAGGAAGCCAGGGTACTGATTATTGGGGGTCACGGCCCCCATGACAAGCTTCAGGCGGATTGCGAAATCTTCTCCTGCACCTTCCTTCG
>JAKQBU010000548.1 GCA_029573975.1 Planctomycetota bacterium | reverse complement strand
CGGCGATGGGAAGGATGACATCCTGCTGCCCCAGGTTCCCAATTACTACCTGGGCAACTTCAACCTCTGGCACGACCCCGCCGGCTATGAATATGGCGCCGTTGCCCCGCAGGAGGGAAATCTCCTGGTCCGGTTCTACGTCAACGAGCAGGGAGGCCAGCATCCCGACGCCCAGCTTCGTTTTGATCCGCCTTTAACCATCGCTCCCGCCGACCAGGCCGCCTGCTTTGACAGCCCCGCTCTGGCTGTTTTCGGCTTCCACCAGCAGCCGCAACCGCAAACCGAATTACCTATCGGCCTGTGGAAACAAATCAACCGGTCATTCCTCCTGACGAGCCATTTCTTTCCCGCCGAACACCCCCCTACCCCCGCCGCGTCATAAACGACTATACGGGAAAACATAAGGCTGATGGTGCCGGCGATTTTTCGATCAATCACCAACTTGCGCATCATTCGGCCGGATTCCTGCCGGCCGCTGCCGGTTTTACAGACTTTTCGCCGCGAAGGTGTCACCCTCGTCCAGATTTCCTGCGGTAAATCCCTTGTAAAACCAGCGCCGCCGCTGCTCGGAGGTCCCGTGCGTAAAACTATCCGGCACCACATAACCGCGGGCCGCCTTTTGGATCCGGTCATCCCCCACCGCGCTGGCGGCATTCAGGGCCTCGTCCAGATCACCCGCTTCCAGCAGTTTCATCCGATTGGCATAATGCGCCCACACCCCGGCTAAATAATCCGCCTGCAATTCCAGGCGAACCAGATATTGATTGGCCTCTTCTTCCGGTATCCCGGATTGCAGCGAATGTACTTTATCCATAATCCCCAGCAGGGTTTGCACATGGTGTCCTACCTCGTGGGCAATCACATAGGCCATGGCAAAATCGCCGGGAGCTTGAAATTTTTCCTGCAGTTCCTGATAAAAGCTCAAGTCAATATATACCTTGCGATCCCCCGGTGCATAAAAGGGACCGGTGGCGGAGGTGGCATAACCGCCCCCGGTCTGCACCGTGCCGGTATAAAGTACCAGCTTGGGACATTCATAGTGCCTGCCCTGCTGGCGGAATAACTCCGTCCAGACATCTTCGGTTTCCGCCAGCACCACGGACACAAACTGCGCCAGCTCATTCTCCTCGGCAGTTGGTACATAAGGGGTGGAACTGGTTCCCTGGTCCATCGGCATCGTATTGATGATCTGGGCCGGATTGCCTCCCAGAAAATAAATAGCAAGAACGATAATGAGGGTTCCGATTCCGCCGCCCACCATACCCCCTTTTACCGAAAGACCCCGGCGGTCTTCCACGTTGGTACTGGTCCTTCTGTTTTTCCAGAGCATCGCTTTCTCCTTATTTGATTATTTCCTGGAAAACTTTATTTAGGGACATTCTCATTGAGTACCTTGACCAGGTGCTTCGAATCCCAGTAGTTTGCGTCCAGGCGATAATATTCTTTAATCGCCCTGTCCACATCCCAGCCCTCCCGATGGATGCGATAATGGGCCAGCAGGATGCCGGCCCGGAGAGTCCCGCTGCGGCTGCATACACAAATCGGGGCCGGCCCGGCATCCACAGCTTGCAGGAATTGCTCCAGGTGTTGAGCGGTCATGGTTGACCAGCCGAAAGGAATCTCCACAAATTTCATCCCATATTGCTCGGCCCACGCCCGCTGTTTATCGTCCGGGGTGGCGGTGATTACGGTTTTGATACCTAATTGTTGGAGTGCCTCCGCGCCTTTGGCGGACCGGATATCTCCGGCGCGGAACAGTTTATCGTTGTACTGCACGACATAAAAGCGAATGCCTTCCCGCTTCCCCACTACCGTATAGGTGTCGCCCGCCGGCGGCAGGGGTGACGGAATGCTCCAGCCGCTCATCCCCTGCAGGATCGGACACTGATGGGGCGTATGGCATCCGGCCATACTAACCACAGCAATGACTATCCCCGCCGCCAATATTCCAATAGGAACTCTTGCTTGATTCATGGTTATACCTTTCCTGCAAAGTTTCTTTAGAAATATACCTGGCCACTTCACCAAGTACATTTACGACTATATGGTGGCAATAGACGTGCGTACCTATCTCTTACTGCGCCGATTTGCCGGCCACGCCATACTTCTGCGCTATCTTTTCCAGACGTTCATTGCGATAGGGATACCAGAGGCAGGCCGGAATGGTCTTCACCTTCCCATCCTCCACATCTTCATAGGCAAAAACTGCCTTGCAGTTCTCCATCCGGGCCGCGTCCACCGAGTGCTGTTCTTCAAAAGGCAGTACTGCTACGCGCACCACCAGCCTCGGGCGTCGTTTGGGTGGACCATTCTTGCGTGACTTACGGCGGAACAACTGGCTTCCAAGGATTTTGAGCATTCCGAAAACGGGATTTCCCTGGGTAAGACGGGAAAAATTTACCGTTCGCAAAATCCACGGGCCAAAGGTTCGGATCACCAGTATCTGGCCGCGCAGCCGCTCGAAAAACTTGTCGGGATTCAGATTTTTCAGCCTGCCTTCTATCTTCTGTAACACACCCGCCAGTTCCACGATGGCCTGCGAGAGAGGTTTCTTCATATAGTGGTTGATGCCGCGGAAAGTCTTGCCGTCGGAAACCAGCAGGGTCAACGACTCACAGTTGGGATGAACACCCGCCAACAGCAGCGTTTCCGATATGGGATTCTTGCGGAAGAAAGAGCGAGGCAAACAAAAAATATAAGACAATCCTGCTGGAATGAACTCCACCCCCCCGCCGGATACGGCTTGCTGAACCATCTTTTCCACGTCTTCCATCGTGGTATGTCGGGCCACATTGAATTCATCTTTTTCCCAGTTTTCAGTGAGCGGGATGATGCCCACATCGGAAATCAGGTCCCGGTTGTCGTGACAGTATTGCAGAAAATCCCCCATATATTGATCGTTGATGCCCCAGGCCGCACAGGCAATGATCGTATGTTTACGCCGGCTGTACTTCTTGAGATTTTCCAGCCCCTTCAACTTTTTCTCGCCGGCCGCCCGGTTGTGGCGCAGCTTCTCGTAGATCTCCGGCTGACGGCCGTCAAACGCAAAACGCATCGGAATACCCATCTCACAGAGCTTCCGGCAATAGTCTTCATCCGCCAGCCGGACCCCGTTGGTCGTCACATGGGGACGAAAGCCGTGTTTTCTGCCGATTTCGATGATCTCCGGCAGGTCGTTCCGCACCGTAGGTTCCCCGCCAAATAACTGTACGACGGGTGTCGGCTTGATCCGGCTGATTTCGGAAAATATCTTCTCGAAATAATCCAGCGGCGGATTAAAATCAAACCCCATCCCGCGAATGGTGGCGATGCAGATTGGGCAATTCATATTGCACCGGTTGGTCACATCCAGAAAGACCATCGTGGGCTTATGGTCAACCCCGCACCGCTCGCAGTGAAGGGTACAGGACACCGGTTCGGTGGGAGCATAAGACCACATGGTACGCTTGGCCTGCCAGGCCTGCGCGTCCGTACTAACCAGAGATTCCGTCTGCCCGCAGGCGGGGCATTCCTTGCGAATCCAAACCTGATTATCACGAAAAAAGAATCCGGCCGGAACCCGCGCTCGGCACTGATTACAAAGACCAATATTATTGTCGTGCATACTTATCTGTTCTCCGTTTGGAAACACAAACCAGCCTTTTTGCTTTTGAAACAGCATATCACCGTGTCTTCCGGATAATCCGGCCCGGTGGCATTATTGACGGCACCGCCATAAGTCGATATTGACATCCAAAAACGGCTCTGGCTTCCCAATAACAAGGGATCCAAGAGCTTTTGACGCTGGCGTCATTATTTGGCATTTTTTCTTATTATATCGTGCTTCGTGTACAATTCCACCCAAATTTATCAGAGAGAACATCATAATAAGTTAATAACCATATCGTAAATCATTTTGCCAGGCGGAATTATTATGTTCCTTGTTTGTACCGCCCACTTTGTGCTTCCCATGCCCCCCGCTATGCATTATGATTCATGGCTGTTCAGATTATCATGGTTTGCGGACAAGTCCGGCTTGCTGTGGAAAAGGTCCAATAGTGATAAAGGAGATGATCATGAAAACGGGATATATATGGTTTTTGCTGGCAGGTATGCTGGCATCGGCCGGCTGTGACAGTGCCTATTACGG
>JAKQBU010000192.1 GCA_029573975.1 Planctomycetota bacterium | reverse complement strand
GGGCTTTGGAGAACTCCCCGTCCAGTTTATAATTGGCCGGTATCATTGACCCGATGATGCCGGGCAAACATTACCGAGCAAATCACGCCCACGCCAATTCCCGCACAGCCGCTGAGAAAGTCGGTCCGGTCAAATCCCCGCCCCATTAAAAAATGGATTGTTTCGTCGAGGAGGGCATAGCTGAGCAGAACACAAAAGGTAAAAACCAGCAGGTTCCAGCTAAAGACAAAGTGCGGTTTGCCTCCGGCGGTGCGCCACCAGAGAAGGGTCAGGATCAGATACCCCGCCAGTGAAAAAGCCGCCTGATATGGCTGCCAGGATTCAGGCAGTTGCACAAAGGCGGAGTCTTTCTGGGGCCAGTGTGACAGGATAAACATTCCCGGCCAGTAGAGAATCAGCCAGTATAGAGGCTTGCGGACCCCGAAAAAGAAAAGGGTTGCCAGGACCGTGCCGCTCATATCACTGATCCAGTCCACAATATCCCCCTGTCGATTGACCAGAGTCTGGGTGATTTCATCCAAAGCCCCATAGACCGCGATGATCAGCAGAGGCAGCCAGGTTTTCCATTTTTTCGGATTGGGCAGATTTTTCCCGTAACAGGCCAGCCAGAACAGCAGCGTCAGAATAAAATAGGACGTGAAATGGAGGGTTACATCCCGCGCATAGACCTGGAGCTGCGGCAGGCGCAGAGCGGGAATGTGGGTCAGAAAAAACAGAAAGGGCCAATACACCATTAAAACCAGTGCCGCTGCCAGATGAGGAATTTTTTTCATAATAACCTGAAATCAAGTAGCCGTGTAGATTATGGGGGGATTCGTTGGTTGGGGAGGCTGGGAGGCGGCCGGGGATGGATTTTCTGGGGAGGGAGTGGCTAGGACAGGGGCCGGGGAATCCGATGCCGGTGGAACTGCCGCCATAGCCTCTACTTCCTCTGCCAACATGCGGTAATCCTCTGCGCCGTGACAGAAATTTTCATACTCAAAAATCGTCTGCCCGTGGCTGGGGGACTCCGCCAGCTTGATGTTTCTGCGGATTCGTGTCTCAAATATCTTTATGTCCTTCCACGGGCAGTTGGGTATTTGCGAATGGGAGAAAAAGGTCTGGACATCGTTGACGATTTCGTTCGATAAGGAGGTACGCCCGTCAAACATGCAGTAAAACAAGCCGGTCACCTTCAGGGCTGGATTCACGCGGGTATGGACCAGCAGCAGGGTTTCCAGCAGTTGGCTCAGCCCCTGCAGGGAGAGAAAATGCGGCTGAAGCGGGATAAAGACCTCTTTGGCTGCCCCCAGGGCGTTGAGGGTGAGTAAACCCAGTGAAGGCGGGCAATCGATGAAAATATAATCGCATTCCACCGGACTTTTGGCGATGGCATCCCGGAGAATGGTCTCCCGCCCTACCACCGAAACCAGTTCCACCTCTGCTGCCGCCAAGTCCAGCCCGGAGGCCAGCAGCAGCATATGAGAACGTACCGGACGAAGGGCCTCGGCCAGCGGCATGGACCGGGCCAGCACCTCGAAGGCCGAAGCCTGGTTTTGGGTGGGGTCCTGGCCGAGAAACGTGGTCAGATGGGCCTGGGGATCCAGGTCCATCAAAATCACTTTCCGGCCTTTGGCGGCCAGTGCCGCGGCTAAATTGACGGTGGAGGTGGTCTTCCCGACCCCTCCCTTCTGATTGGTAAGTGCTATAATTCTCATCCTTTTTCAGCCATGCTTTCCGATTACAAGCCCAGGTTTGACGCCAGCGTCAAAAGCTCTTTGACCCTTGGTATGGGGGAGCCAGAGCTGTTTCTGGATGACAATATCGACTTTTGGCGGTTCCGTCAATTTTGAGCTTTTTTTCCAGCTTTCCGGTTTTCCAGGGTGTTCCGGCGGGGGCATTATATCCGAAGGAGGGTACAGAAGCAAAAAAAATGGAAGACTCTGCCGTGGCATGAGAGTCTTCCATTCGCACAAGCTTCGAAGCTTGCAAGTACTTTGGCGACTTTTCGTCGAACCCGATGTT
>JAKQBU010000522.1 GCA_029573975.1 Planctomycetota bacterium | reverse complement strand
CGGCTCAAAAATCCTGACCCCGGTCAATTTCGTCTGGATTACCTGCATCAAACTTTCCCCTCGATCAGCGACAGCAAATACTGCCCGTAATTATTTTTCGCCAGCGGTTCCGCCAGCTTCTTTACCTGCTGGGTGTCAATCAGCCCCATGTGCCAGGCAATCTCTTCCGGACAGGCAATCTTCAGCCCCTGCCGCTGTTCCACGATCTGGACAAAGTTGGAGGCCTGCAGCATCGCATCCACCGTGCCGGTGTCCAGCCAGGCCGTCCCGCGCCCCAGCAGCTTCACCTTTAATTGCCCCTGCTTGAGGTACATGGCATTCACATCGGTAATCTCCAGCTCCCCCCGCGCCGATGGTTTGATCCGGGCCGCAATCTCCGCAATCTGGGAATCATAAAAATACAATCCCACCGCCGCAAAGGACGATTTGGGCTGGGCCGGCTTTTCCTCAACCGAAATCACCTTCCCCTGGCCGTCAAATTCGATCACCCCGTAACGCTGCGGGTCTTTTACCTTATAGCCGAAAATCGTCGCCCCGGACGTCTGCCGGGCCGCCTCCTGCAGGGTTTGGATAAGACCCTGTCCGTAAAATATGTTGTCGCCCAGAATCAGACAGGCCGGGCCGCCGGCCAGAAACTCCCTGCCGATAATAAAGGCCTGGGCCAGCCCTTCCGGCCGGGGCTGCTGGGCATATTGCAGATGAATTCCCCACTGGCCGCCATCCCCCAGCAGACGCTGATAGAGTCCGATATCTTCCGGCGTGCTGATAACCAGTATCTCCCGAATCCCCGCCAGCATCAGCGTAGTCAACGGATAATAAATCATCGGTTTGTCATATACCGATAACAACTGCTTGCTTACCACCTGGGTAACCGGATACAACCGCGTGCCGCTGCCGCCTGCCAGAATTATGCCTTTTCGAACCATCCATTCTTCTCCTGACGAATTCGTCCTGTCAAAACCTGTGTCACTTTACTATATACATCCATCACAATCAAGAAAACAATCCTGTATCGGGCAGCCCTTTCATAATCGAAAAACGGCGTATTGGTCATAGGGAGCAGGCAGCTCTGGAATGACCGGGGGACCGGTAATCGCAAGATGCCCAAGCAAAGGAGAATTCCGCTTCCCGATAAACCACCGGGCACCGCTTCTGGCCCGCAACTCATGGCACTGTTCCCGGGAATATCCCGTTTGTACAAAAACCACATCGCGGGGCCTTAGCACATACCCAACCAGTTGATATGTACCGCTGTGGACTTCGACCAGTACCGGTTCAGCCGGGGGAATTGTTTTGTCAAACATCGGTACCAGAATCGCACGCAGGTTTCTTTCCGCGATTCCCTGCCGGTGAAGCCGCCAGACCGGCAGCAGGTCAGCAATCACTAAAAGAACAATGGTTCCCAGAAGCAATCGTAGACGGATGCTTTTCGAGGAAAGCCGGGAAATTCGGCTGCCTGTAATGGCACCCGCAGCCAGAAGGGGCGGTAGCGTAACCAGCAGATAACGGAATTGATTCTGGACCAGCACGATGGTGGCAAAATGTAATAGCAAAAGAACGGCCAAACCCTGGCTGATCCGGCGTTCCGATTCGGATTTCCTCATCCCAAAAAGAAGCAGGGCCAAAATCGCCAGCAGGTTAAAAGGGGCATAAAAAATCTGTTCGGAAACCAGGGGTGGAAAAAAATGATGGGCCAAATGACTGGCAAATTTCCATCCCAGGTATTCCCACTGGACAGGGATAGGGGTAAGGCAAAAATAATTGTACATATTGCCGGTAACGCCCGGGATGGCATTATTCAGCAGCCCGCTCCAGGAAATGGGTAAACTCTCCGGAAACAGGAAGTGTTGGCCCGCTACCGCCACTACTGCCGCCGCCAATAAGGCCGCCGCCTGGAGAATAGTATTTTTGCCAACCGGCCGGTTCTGCCAGAGATATGCCCCAGGCAGAAGGAATAGCAAAACGATATACGTCGATCGGCAGAAATAAGCCCCAACCAGTGCCGCCGCCAGTACGATCCAATATCGCCGCTTTGTCCCTGCCCTCTCATAGGCCAGCATTCCCAGGGCCACAAAAGGGGCGATCGTAGCTTCCGCCAGCGGCTGGGCGGTCAGCCAGAGGGTCAGGGGCAGCAGCAGATAAACCGAATACGCCCACACCGCCAGTTCCGCGGAGGCAAACCGGACAGTCAAAAGGGCAATCAGTGCCGCCGTGATCAGCGTGGCGAACACATTGGTTAGGATCCAACCCCCAAAAGGACCGGCAAGCCAGGCCGCCGGCAATACCAGATACAGATTCAAAATGTGATGAATGAAAAAAGGGCGTTGTTGTGGACCGGGCGCCAGTACCTGGGTAGGAAACAGATTGTTGGTCAGGGGAGGATCTCCCTGTAACAACGTCTCGACGTCAGCCATATACCAGTATTGATCGGAACCCCGGACATCCGTCGCGGCCAGATAAACCAGAATGAGAAACAGCGCCGTCACTCCCAGGAGCAGACTTGTCAGGACTTTATGGTTTGTAACGGCCGGCTTGTCTGGCAAAATACTGCCTCCCGATTCCAAAAACTCTACTGATAATCCCATGCGGTTTTCCTCCGGGCCGTTCGCTCAATAAAATCGGGTCACCCGGTCTATAATCCGTTCCTGCTCTTCCCGGGTTAGGCTGTAAAACAGGGGCAATCGAATCAGCCGGCTGCTGATTTCTTCCGTTACCGGACAACAGGCTGTTTTTCCTGCGGCTTTCCGGCCCATTTCCGACAAGTGGAGCGGCAGGTAGTGGAATACCGCATAAATTCCGTGGGACCGCAGATAAGCAATCAGGGCCTGGCGATCTTCCGGCGAAGGCATGATCAGATAAAACACATGCGAAGTATGCTCGCAATCGTCCGGAACCATCGGCAATCGTACGTTATGTTCCATAGCCCAGGACTGCAGTTGGGCATAATAATATTCCCAGATCCGGCGTCGGGATGACTGGATCACGTCACGGGCCTCCAGTTGCCCATAGAGAAATCCAGCCAGCATATCGGAAGGCAGATAACTGGAACCAATATCCATCCACGTGTATTTATTGACTTCCCCGCGAAATAAACGGCTCCGATTCGTCCCTTTTTCCCGGATGATTTCCGCCCGTTCCAGGTATTGGGGATCATTGACCAATAAGGCTCCGCCCTCCCCGCAGGTGAAATTCTTGCTTTCATGAAAACTAAGAGTTGCCATACACCCAAAGGTCCCCAGCATCCGGCCTTGGTATTTGCCGAACAGCCCGTGGGCATTATCCTCCACCACCGCGATCCCGTGCCGGCCGGCAATCTCCAGAATGGCATCCATGTGGCATCCCACCCCCCCATAATGAACCGGCACAATCGCTTTGGTCCGGGGAGTGATCTGCTCCGCCAACTGGTTTTCATCCAGGTTCAGGGTATCCCTGCGAATATCGGCAAACACCGGCCGGGCCCCATGCAGCACATACGCATTGGCCGTGGAAACAAAGGTGAAGGACGGAACAATCACCTCATCCCCCGGTTGGATTTGCAGCAGCAGGGCTGACATCTCCAGCGCATGCGTGCAGGACGTGGTCAAAAATGCCTTGCGGATTCCCAACTCCCTTTCCAGCAATTCATGACACCGGCGGCTGAAAGGCCCATCCCCGGAAATGTGCTCACCGGCCACGGCTTCCGCCATATAGGCCAGCTCGTTACCGGCCACCGAAGAGCGGTTAAAAGGGATCATTACCTCAGGCATAAAACAGTCTCCAGCACTGGGGTAGGATAATCGGTCCTGTCGCTTGTTTCGCCCTGGCTGACCATATCCGCCTCAAACCTCCTTCTCACCAATCAAATAGGCAGGACCCTGGTACAATCCCTCTAAGATCCGGTGCAGATATTCTGCCACGATCCAGAGAGAGAGAATCAGGATTCCGGAAAACAAAGGCAGCAGAATCAGGACCGCCTGCCCGCCGGTTTTCGCCGGCAGGTCGGATTCGAAACGCAAACCGAAAAAAAGGCCGGCTCCCAATCCCAGCCCGATACTGCCGATCCCCGCCCACCGGAGGCATTTCAGGGGCAGATCGCTGTGATAAATAAGCCCGTGCATAAACTGGCGGAACAGTATTTTCAACGTATAAGAGGATTGCCCGTTGGGGCGTTCCTGATGATCCACCTGAATGCTGCCGATTT
>JAKQBU010000190.1 GCA_029573975.1 Planctomycetota bacterium | reverse complement strand
GCACAAATGGCGCACGGATACGCCCCGGCAGGAGACGCCGGGTTTCCAGACCATCAGGGGTTCATTTTCTTCATGCAGCAGGACGGAACTCCAGCCGCAGCCGGTGATATCCAGGCGGCTGGCACTCTCATAGAGCAGGCTGCCGGCAATCCGATAGCGGCCGGAGGGGAAATGGATACATCCGCCTGCCTCTTTGCCGGCGGCCCGGATGGCGGCCTGCACGGGCTGGGTATCGTTGTTTTGGCCATCTCCTTTGGCGCCGAACTGTTTGACATCGAAGACCGTACCCGAAACCGGCTCCGGTTCCGCCCCGCCGGCCTCCGCCAGAGCCAGTGCGGCCAGTGCGCCAGACCCCAGCATGGCTTTTCCAAAAAATTCTCTGCGGTTTTGCTCGTATTGAGAAAAGGGGTTTATACTCATACCATAATCCTTTATTTACCAGCCTGGTTAAGCTTATCCAGAATATGTGTTTTAAGCGTTGAAGGAATCTTGAAACAAACGATATTCAAATCAGAACCATTCTCGTTTTTAACCCCCTCCCTCACGGTCGGGGCTTGGATAAGACTTTTTTTATTGGTTGCCTTATCAATATTTTATTGCCTTGTTATCTATCCATATTCGAATTCTATCTATCTTGCCGAAAGATACCAGAATTTCTTTTCTTGAATTGACTTTCAAGCAGAAAGGGGATTCTGCAAAGGCAGGTGTGCCAGTATTTACCGGCAGTATAGCGAGTAGCTGTTGGGAACGGAGAACACTCAGGCCGGTTTTAGATCATCGGGCGGCCGGGGGGCGGATTCGGGGAGGTCGGGTTGGCTGGGTTGGCCGGGTTGGTCGAGAGTGTCCAGTAAATCATGGATTTCGGATTGCAAGTCGCGGATGAGGTTTTCCGCGGGTTGCGGGTTGTTCTCCCGGGCGGCGGGTTCGGGGGCGGCGGGCGAGAGATAGTGGGCCAGGATGGCGAAGAGCTTATCCCGGTCAATGGGTTTGGAGAGATAGCCGCTGCAGCCGGCTTTCAGGCATTTTTCTTCGTCACCCTTTAAGGCGTGGGCGGTCAGAGAGATGATGGGTGTGGGAATCCCGCGGTCACGGAGGGATTTTGCTGCTTCATAGCCGTTCATGACCGGCATCTGTATATCCAGGAAAATCAGATCGAAGGGCCGGCTGGCGGCGGCCTCCACGGCCTGTTTGCCGTTTTCCACCAGGACCGGATCAATCCCCACTTTTCGCAGGATAGCCTGAATCAGCTTCTGGTTGGCGGGGGAATCTTCGGCGATCAGGACCCGGCCGGAAAAGCGAGGGGCGGGGGCGGGCGGTTCGGCCGCGGTATATTCCCGCAGCCGATTTTCGCCGAGATGGGGCTGATGGGCTATGTCCATGCCAACCGGCAGGAGGAGCGAGAAAACACTGCCGCGGCCGGGCCGGCTTTGGACGGAGACCTCCCCGCCCATCAGTTGAGCCAGTCGCCGGGTGATGGTCAGGCCCAGGCCGGTACCGCCGAACCGGCGGGTGGTGGAGCCGTCGGCCTGGGTGAACGGCTGGAAGATGGTATCCAGTTTTTCGGCTGGGATGCCGATTCCGGTATCTTCCACATCGAAATGGATGCAGGGTTCCGGTGCATTCTGCTCCAGCGAAATCATCAGATGCACATGGCCGGCATGGGTGAATTTTATGGCATTGGCGATGAGATTGGTCAGGCACTGTTTCAGGCGGGTGGGATCGGTGCGGATGGAGGCCGGCAGAGCCGTTCGATGCAGGATCTGGAAATCAAGTCCTTTTTCCACCGCCCGGGGGCGCAGCAGCGAGCCGATCTCATCGAGAATCTCTTCCAGGGAACACTCCAGGCGTTCGACATTCATATTTCCGGACTCGATTTTGGAAAAATCGAGAATATCATTGATAATCACCAGCAGATTTTTTCCGGATTCGCGAATGGTATGGATATAATCCTTTTGCTGTTCGGGGAGTTCTTCCTGGGCCAGGAGGTCGGCAAAGCCGAGGATGGCGTTCATGGGGGTGCGGATTTCGTGGCTCATATTGGCCAGGAACTCGCTTTTGGCGAGATTGGCGGTTTCGGCCTGCAGCGCCATTTCGCGGGCGCGGGCGGTGGCTTCCTTCAGATGGCGATTGGTCTGCTGGAGATCGGCTTCGGCCTGCTTGCGCAGCGTGATGTCGGTGCGGGTTCCGGACATGCGCAGCGGCGTGCCGTCGGAAGTCCATTCAATGATCCGGCCGCGATCATGGATCCAGAGCCAGGAACCATTTTT
>JAKQBU010000513.1 GCA_029573975.1 Planctomycetota bacterium | reverse complement strand
GGTGCGGGTGTTCCGGTGGTGTTTGTGGGAGGTGATCGAGGCGTGCCGGGACCGGGAGTGCAGCCGGTGCGGGCTGTGGGAGGACTGCCGGGGGCGGGCGAAATCAGGGGACGGATATTATGCGGTGGAGGATGCGCTGGCGCAGAAGCGGCGGAGCAGCGGGCAGGCGTGGCGGGCGGAGATGCTGTGCCAGCGGCCGAGCTGCGCGGAGGCGGTGTTTCCGGAGTTTGTGCCGGCGGTGCATGTGCGGGAGGCGGGGTACAATCCGGACTGGCCGCTGTACCGGTCGCTGGATTTCGGGTTCAGCAATCCGCTGGTGTGTTTGTTTGTGCAGGTGGACGAGCGGGAGAATGTGTATGTGATTGACGAGCATTTGAAGAGCCGGGCGACGGTGGCGGAGCAGGTGCGGCTGATCCGGGAGCGGTATCCGCAGGAGGCGGCGGCGACGTTTTGCGATCCGGCGGGGCGTCAGAAGCGGGAGATTACGGGTACGTCGGTGGTGCAGGAGCTGGCGGCGCTGGGGATGCCGGTGCGGTGGCGGGCGAGCGGGGTGGCGGAGGGGATCGAGCGGATCCGGAGTTTTCTGGCGCCGGCGGCGGGGCCGGCGCGGCTGTTTGTGGCACCGCGGTGTCAGCAGTTGATTGCGGCGTTTCAGGCGCTGCGGTATGCGCGGCTGGGGAGTGGGGCGCTGAGCGAGTCGCCGGAGAAGGACGGGGTGCACGATCATGTGATGGATGCGCTGCGGTATTTTTTCGTGAACCGGTTCGGGCGGCGGTATGAGGTGCGTGGGAAGAGGTATTAAGAATCGGACGGGCGGAGGCGGTGGGCGCGGCGGAGGGCCTTTTGCCGCTTATGCTGGAGGATTAGCCAGGCGATTTTGGGCAGGCGGAAGAACAGGCCGGGAAGAAACCGAAGGGCGCCGTTGCGGACGGCCTTCCAGGTCAGATGTCGGATTTGGCGCGGGCTGAAGAACTCGCGGTTGATTTGGCGGCGGAGCTGGCGGAGTTCGCTAACGGAACATTGGTCGGAATACACCTTGCCGCTGGGAGCGATGTGGTAGCCGGGGCTGTTGGCGACCAGTTCATCCAGGCCGGAATAGGGGCTAAAACGGAGGGTGGACAGGGCGATGAAGTCCAGGCCCAGTTCGTGGGCGAAGGGGGATATCTGCCGCATTTCGTCTTTTGTTTCGCCGATATTGCCGAGAATGAAGTAGCCGTTGAGGAGCATGGAGGAGCGGCGGAGGACCTGGAAGCATTCGCGGATGCCGGCGGTGGTGAAGCCTTTGTGCATGGAGCGCAGGGTTTTGTCCTGGGTGGATTCGACGCCGAGCATGAGCAAGACGAAACCTGCTTTTTCCATTTTGCGGAGGACATCAGGGTGTTTGGCGATTTCGAGGCGGGCGTTGATGATGTACTTTTTTCGAATACCGCGGGTCAGAATCAGGTCGCAGATTTGCGCGACGCGGTCCATATCGTAGGTGAACAGGTCATCGGTAAAGGCGACAAATTTAGCTTTGATTTCTGCCAGTTCGGCGACGATGGATTCGGGGGAGCGGGCGGACCATTTGCGTTTTTCGCCCCAGGGATTGCGGCTAAAGGCACAGAAGGTGCAATTGAAGGGGCAGCCGCGGGAGCCTGATACGGAATCGATGAGGATTCCCGTGGGTACATCTTCCAATTCCACCTCATAGGAGTGCCGGCGTAAGGTGCGGAGGGGGTAGTTATCGTCGCGGATCGGCCCCAGGGTCCGGTTGGGGTTGTGGATGATGGCGCCATTGCGTCGGAAGCTCAGGCCGACGATTTGCTCCAGCGGGACGCCCCGGCAGATTTCCGTGATGGCCTCCTCGCCGTCGCCGCGAACCACGGCGGAGACCTGGGGAAATTCGGACAGCCATTTTTCGGGATTTTCGGTGGCGAAGCGGCCGCCCAGGATGGTGAACACGCCGGGGGGGACGGAGCTTATTTCGTGGTGCAGAAAATTGGCCTCGCGGTCCCAATTGACGGAGAAGCAGACCAGGTCGGTATCCGGGCGCAAAAAAGCGCTGGTGCAGGCATTTTCTTTGCGGAGGTCCACAATTTCCAGATTCTGGGCATAGGGTTTAATGGCGGCCGCTATGCATTCCAGGCCCAGCGGCGGGAAAAAACCGACATGATGTAATTCCTGACGGTACGGATATACGCAAAGGACGCGTTTAAACAAAAGTTGCTCCCATCTTATTCAAATCAGGATAGAAAAACAGTAAAATCAATCAGAGAGTACCCACATACTCTATATTATACCGGCTCACTCCTATTTGGCATTCTATTCGAGGCCGATTGAAAATTCAAGCAGTAATAAATGAAATCCTGGTTCTGTTACCCTATTTCTTTGGTTTGTTTCCGGGAAGAGGGTAAAAGCCAAGGCGGGGGGGTATTGAAGGGGTAGGGCCGCCCAGATTTTTTTAGTAGATTTTTCTGCTATTATGGATAGAATATGGCTTTGCGATAGATTTCTGCCGATGGGCAGGAGAGGTATTTAACCGGCCTTACGGGTTGAAGAGGTGAATATGAGCTGTGTATTGATTATTGGCGCCGGCGGCGTCGGAAACGTGGTGGTGAAGAAATGTGCCCAGCTTCCGGAGATTTTTTCTAAGATCTGGCTGGCCAGCCGCAGTCTATCGAAGTGTGAGAAGATTGCCTCGGAGGTGAAGGTTCCCATTGAGACGGCGCAGATTGACGCGGACCATGCCGGGGATGTGGCGGCCCTGATCCGCAAGACCCGGCCGGAGCTGGTCATCAACGTGGCGCTGCCGTATCAGGACCTGCCGATCATGGATGCGTGTCTGGAGACGGGGGTGAGTTATCTGGATACGGCCAACTATGAGCCGCGGAACGAGGCCAAGTTTGAGTATAAGTGGCAGTGGGCGTATCAGGAACGTTTTGAGCGGAAGGGGATTATGGCGCTGCTGGGCAGCGGGTTTGATCCGGGGGTGACGAATGTTTTCTGTGCCTATGCGCAGAAGCATCACTTTGAGGAAATCCATTCTGTCGATATTGTGGACTGCAATGCCGGCGAGCACGGGCATCCGTTTGCGACCAATTTCAATCCGGAAATCAATATCCGGGAGATCACCCAGAAGGGCAAATACTGGGAAAACGGCCAGTGGCTGGAGATCGAGCCTATGTCGATCTGCGAGACCATCGATTTTCCGGAAGTGGGGCCGCGGAAGGCGTATCTGCTGTACCACGAGGAGGAGGAGTCGCTGGTGAAGAATATTAAGGGGCTGAAGCGCATCCGGTTCTGGATGACCTTCGGGGATGCCTATCTGAATCATCTGCGGGTTTTGCAGAATGTCGGTATGACCCGGATCGAGCCGGTATTGCACGAGGGGCACTGGATTGTGCCGCTGCAGTTCCTGCGGTCGGTGCTGCCGGATCCGGGATCGCTGGGGACGAACTATACCGGCAAGACCTCCATTGGGTGCATCATGGAGGGAATCGGCAAGGACGGCAAGCGGAAGAAGATGATGATTTATAATGTGTGCGACCATGCGGAGTGCTACCGGGAGGTGCAGGCGCAGGCGGTGTCCTATACCACGGGGGTGCCGGCGATGATCGGGGCGGCGATGATGCTTACCGGGAAATGGAAGAAGGCCGGGGTGTTCAATATGGAACAGTTCGACCCGGATCCGTTTATGGACATGCTGAACCGGCATGGCCTGCCGTGGAAGGAAATGCCCCGTTGAAGTATGACCTGAACCGGCTGCGGACGCCGTGCTATTTTGTGGATCGCGGGCTGCTCCAGGGGAATCTGGATATCCTGGCGGGGGTGCAGAAACGGACGGGGTGCAAGATTCTGCTGGCGCTGAAGGGGTTTGCGATGTGGTCGCTGTTTGGGCAGATCCGGGAGGTGCTGGCGGGGGTGGCGGCCAGTGCGTTGTTTGAGGCGCGGCTGGGGCGGGAGACCTTCGGTAAGGAGGTGCATCTTTGTGCGCCGGCGTACCGGGCGGATGAGATGGAGGAACTGCTGGACAACGCCGATCATATGATTTTTAATTCGCTGAGCCAGTGGCGGCGGTTCCGGCCTTCTGTGCAGAAGCGGGGCGGGCGTGTGGAAGCCGGGCTGCGGCTGAACCCCCAGCATTCCGAGGTGAAGACGGCGATATATGACCCATGCGGGCCGGGGTCGCGGCTGGGGATTGCGCCCGCCGGTTTTCAGGATTGTCGGCCGGAGGACCTGGAGGGTGTGAGCGGGTTTCATTTTCATACGCTATGCGAGCTGAACGCCGATGCGCTGGCCCGGACGCTGCCGGCGGTGGAGAAACATTTCGGGCGCTACTTTAAGAATATCCAGTGGCTGAACTTCGGCGGCGGGCACCATATCACCCGGCCGGATTATGATGTGGAGCTGCTGTGCCGGCTGATCGGGGAGATTCGCGACCGGTACGGGGTGCAGATTTATCTGGAGCCGGGCGAGGCGATTGCGCTGAATACCGGGTTTCTGGCCAGCTCCGTACTGGATATCATTCACAACGACCTGGATATTGCCATTTTGGATACCTCGGCGTCGGCCCATATGCCCGATGTGCTGGAGATGCCGTACCGTCCCCGGATTGAGAACGCGGACCTGCCCGGGCGCAAGGCCCATACGTACCGGCTGGCGGGGCCGACCTGCCTGGCGGGGGATGTAATCGGGGACTATTCGTTCGATGCGCCGCTGCGGGTGGGGGAGAAGCTGCTGTTTCACGATATGGCCCATTATACCATGGTGAAAAATACCATGTTCAACGGGATTCAACTGCCGGACATCGTACTTTATGATCCGGCAGCGGATGCGTTTGCGGTGCAGCGGCGTTTTACGTATGAGGACTTCAAGTCGCGGCTGTCGTGAGGGGACGTTTTTTGGAAACGGCCGGATTTTTGTTTGGGAAAGCCATAAAAATGGCCAATTGGCCGGTAAAAACGGCTTTTGGGGGGTAAATGTGTGTTTTTTTTCTTTCCAAGCGGGAGGAAATATGGTATTATAGAAGGGATAAACCAATCGGAATTTGAAAAGGCAGACGGTCATGTGAACCGCAGGTAAAATAGCAAAAAATCCAGAAGGAGGACGTTATGAGCAGGAGAAGCAGGGTATTTTCGTATCGGGCCGTGTTGATGGGAATTTTTTGGGTGCTGGCGGCTGGGGTGCAGGGATTGAACGGCCAGGTGGCGACCACGTTCGATGCCGGTTTGGAAGGCTGGCAGGTGACGGGTGACAACGCCTCGGCGTGGGAGTCCGCCACAGGCAATCCAGGCGGATGCCTGGCGGTGAATGACCTGGCTACCGGTGACATGAATTACATTATAGCACCGCCGACGTATCACGGCGACTGGAGCGGGATGACGGCGGCTGACAGCATTTCGGCGGAAATCTATCTGAATAATACCAGCGGCGGCACCGTTGTGAATCCTGCCTATATCTTCCGGATCGCCGGGCCGGGCGGGGCGGCGCATACCCTGGTGGGTGCTGCGTATCTGCCGGGGCAAGGCGTCTGGACCCTGTACCGGGCTTATCTGGATGAGTCCAACTGGGTTATCGAGTCTGGCACCTGGAGTGAGATTCTCAGTGCTGTGAATTCCGTGCGGATTACAGGTGAATTTATAACGGGTGATGAAATCGTCCGCCTGGACAATGTCCAGCTTTCCTCGGCGCCGGGGACGGTTTTCATCCCCTGCGGGTATGATGATTTTAACGAAGCGGGTACGGGGGATTGGAGTTTTTTGCATACCGGCGGGGTATCCAATCCGGAGAGCGGCGGAAACGGAGGGGGATTTTTGCGGATCAGTGACGCTACCGGGATATCCACCGCGATTGCCCCGGCCAAGTTCCTGGGTGACTGGTCGAGTCTGGACCAGAGCGGTTTTGTGACCGTGGATGTGCGGGTGCTCAGCCGCAGCGGAACGGGACTGGGGATCAATGAATTCATGCGGATTTCCGGACCCGGCGGTTCGGCGTATGTCACGTTCGATACCTCTGAACTGCCCCCCAGCAATCTGGTGTGGAAAACCTTCCGGTATCCGCTGGACACCGCGACCTGGACGGTGGATTCGGGGACATGGGATGGGCTTTTGGCCAACGTTACAGAATGCCTTATCATGCCGGAGTTTTTCAGCAGCACGGAAACCGTAGGATTGGATAATTTCGGCCGCATGGCGGACGGCTGTCCTGCGATTGACGATACGGTGGGGGTGTATGAGGCGGGGATAACCGGATGCGGTTATATCAGCC
This sequence comes from Planctomycetota bacterium, assembly GCA_029573975.1. Next base: position 9,242 of record JAKQBU010000513.1, on the reverse strand, counting down.
TGGTCGGCATTTCCACTACGGCATATAATGTCCGGGCCGGTGAACTCTATGGACTGGTGCGGGCCGGTACGGGGTCCGGGGGCGGGTTATACCCGGTCACCGGGCCGGGAAGCGGGGTTCGTATTCAGGCCTATGATACACCTGCCCACCTGATTTTTGACCGGAAGGGCAATGCCTTTATCAGTTTTGATTATGGCGGTACTATTTACCGGCGGGGGTGGGATGGCAGTTCCAGCTTATGGGTATCCGGTTTTCATTCGGGGGATGACGATCCCTACGGGATGGCTTTTGCGCCGCTGGGTTTCAACGGGGCAGCCGTCAGCGAAGGGGATATTCTGGTTGCGGACTGCGGCTATAACGGGCCGGACGAAATCTGGTCGTTTTCGCCGGATAGCGCGGAGGGGGAGCGGCTGGTCATGCCGGATCCGGGGAATATTGATTTTTACGATCTGGCGGCGGATCCGGAGGGGGGAGTCTATGTTTGTGATACGCTCAATTCCAGCAACCTGTACCGGCTGGGGGCGGACGGGACGCGGGCGGCTCTGGTGCTGAGCGTTCCGATCAGCTCGATATACAGCATTGTGTATGACAGCGTGGCGGAGTATATTTATGTCGCCGGCCAGGGCAGCAAGGCGGTCTATGGGGTGAATCCTGATACGGGGGAGGTGGCACTGGTGGCCGATGGTTTTGCGTCATTTCATTACTGCTGCCTGGAGATTGACCCGGCTACCCGACGGTTGTGGGTGGCGGATGCGGGTTATAACCGGGTGTATGAGTTTTGTCTGGCCGGCGGGGTGAGCGTGGATGTGGCTGTGAAGCTGGAGGGGGCGGACCGGCCGGCGGATAGCGGCTGGCAGGTGCCGCTGTTTGCGGGATTTTTCCAGCCGGGGGCCGATGTCCTGCAGGACCCGGCCCTGTACTACTGCCATCTGACGACGAACCGGGAGGGGGAGTATGCGGTAGGCCAGGTTCCGGGGGTAGCGGCCGGGACGTATGATATTACAGCGGTGAGCGAGCATACGCTGCTGAATGTCAGGCGAAACGTGGCGATTGGCGGAGCGAGCACCGCGGTCGATCTGGGTACGCTGGCGGAGGGCAATGCCGATGATAACCAGAATATACATTTGACGGATTTTGGTATTTTGGCTGGGGCCTGGCAGACTTCTTCGGGGGAGGCAGGCTATGACCGCCGGGCGGATTTTGACCGGAACGGGGAGGTGAACTTTTCCGATTTGTATTTGCTATGTACGAATTGGCTGTTAGCAGCGCCTATGGTTGTTCCATAAAATAGAGGACAGTAATATACGAGATATTTCGATTAGGGAGCACTATCAGGGCGGAGGGGGGCTTTAATCAGGCCAATCCGGCTGAAGGGGATGGAGCGGCGGGCGGAAGAGAGGAAAAAGAGGGAAACCGGAATTTGAACAAAAGAAAACGAAGCAAACAAAGAAAGATATCGCGCCGGCAAACATGCTGCCGACCGGCCTGCCTACCGAAAGCTACGAGTTTGGATTTTGGTGGATTTTGCAATAAACCAGGTATAAAATACACTAGATGACGGCAAAAAATGAGAAGGTTTGGCGGCAGCGGTAAAGCGTTTCCCAAGGGAAATGGCCGTTGCCAGAAGGTCAAGGGAGCTGACATGCTCAAGCAAAGAACGGCAGGTATTGGAGAACCATTTTATAGGGTTCCATAGGAAGAACGGGAAAAAATACAGAGGGCGTGAAGCATGCTGCACTATCAGAACAGAAAAGAAATGATCCATGTTCTGTCGATGGATCCTGTCCTGGCAACGGATATTTATGAACGGATTCATACGTATCCGGGATTCGAATCGGTCGAAATCATGGTTCCGGGAAACAAGGCCGCCATCGCGGTGGACGATATCGAACGGCTGGTTCCCGATACGACAAAGGCTCGTGTGATTATTATCGATGTGCGTATGGAAACCCTGGCAAGGCTTCGGGATGTTTACAACAAGGTGGTGCGTTATAACCGGGCGGATTTTAATTTGTTCTGTAATACCGTATTAATCGGGCATGGGCCGGTCGGATTTTTGAACGGTTCCAGACCGCTGGAGGGTTTGCAACCCTACCTGGTTGATTTGCGCAACGACTATTCCCCGGCGGTTTATTTTTTCGACCCTTTTCTTCACTACACCTTTGATGAATTGGGAAAGATCCAGTACCGCAACCAGTTATTTCCGGAAACGATCCCCTCGCACCTGCAAGATCTATTTAAGGAGTCGAACCCAAACGTAGAACAGGTGCGCCGTTATTTTCGAGCGGCCGACATCCCTGGAGATCTGAGAGAAGAGAAGAAAAAAACCAGGTTGCGAAAACTGGCGAAGGCATTAACTAAAAAGCTGGAAGAAGAATTCCCCCGCGAAAAGGAAAATCTGCAAAAAGGGCTTTCCAAGGAAGGCTGTGCTTTACCGGGGGAAGCACTCAAGCTCAATATCTATCCCTTTTTCTTTGAAGAATGGATTGCGGATTTGATGAAGGAGCCTAAACCATGACGGCAGGTATCATGCCATGCGATACGGGAAGATGGCAATTCGATCAGCGAGGGCAGAAGTGGGAAAATGCCAAAGAAGACGAAGCAAACAAAGAAAGGAACAGAAGGAATGGGATTTGGTGGTCTGGCGGGAACCGCGTCGGCAAGCAAGTTGCCGACCCTACTTGAGTTCTGATTGATGTTTTCCTTTCAAGACGGTTTCGAGGATGGGGATGGCGATATCGAGTTTTTTGAGGTGAATGACGGCGGCCCAGAGCCATTCGCATTTTTTCCAGGCGCCGGTGTAGATCAGGTGGCGGAAGCGGTTGAGGAGGCCGGTGTTGCGGCTGACGCTGCGGAGGATCGAGTTCCAGGAGTAGAATTGCCGGTAGGCCTGCCAGTAGCCGTCTTCAATTTGGGCGGCGGACATGAGGGGATGCTGGAAGACGGTGTGGCGGGTGTCGTAGAGGTTCCAGTCGCTGGTCCGGATGCGGCCGGCGGCGAGGTAGCGGTCGTACAGGGCGGTGCCGGGATAAGGGGTCAGGATATGGAAGGTGGCGGTTTCGATACCATTTTTGACGGCCCATTCGACGGTGGTTTCAAATACGGAAGGATTGTCTTCCTCCAGGCCAAAGACGAAGCTGGCGTTGATCATAATACCCAGATCGTGGAGGCGTTGGATTACCGCTTCGTAGTCCGCGATTTTGTTGTGGTGTTTATTGTGGTTGCGCAAGGCTTCCTGGTTCAGCGATTCAAAACCGATGAAGAGGCTGCGCAGGCCGGAAGCGGCTGCGGTTTTGAGGAGGGACTGGTTTTTGATGGCTTCGACGGTGGCGGCACCCTGCCAGAGGCGCTGGAAACCGATCATTTCGCGGAAGAGATCGTGAGCGAAGCGAGGACTGCCGAAGATATTGTCATCCAGGAAAAACAAGTGGCGGCCCGGCAGGGATTGGATTTCCTTCATTGCCTGATCGAGGGTGTAGGTGTAAAAGGAGCGGCCGCCGCGGAAAAAGGAATCCTTGTAGCAGAAATCGCAGGAGTGCGGGCAGCCGCGGGAGACGACGATGGAATTAGGGACCAGGTAGTTTTTCCGTTTGATCAGGTCCCGGCGGATGGGGGGGAGATGCTCCAGGGTTCGGGTGACGGATTGATATAAGGGTTTCGGCTGGCGGCGGCGGAAGTCATGCAGAAAGCGGGCCCAGGCTTCTTCGGCAGGGCCGAGGACGATGGTGTCAGCATGTCGGGCAGCTTCCCGGGGTAAAGCGGTGACATGAAGACCTCCCAGGATAACATATACACCTTTTTTTCGGTAGTGATCGGCGATAGCATAGGCGCGTTGGGCGGAGGTGATATACACTTCGATGGCAACCAGGTCCGGGTAGTCGTCGAGATTTACCGATTCGACATGTTCATCGATGATTTTGGCCTGGTCGCTGGTATCCAGATAGCCGGCCAGGGTGGCAAGGCCCAGCGGGGGAAAGAGAGAATACTTGATGGGGCGCCAGTATTTGCCCTTGGCTTCTGTCAGTGCCGGCAAGATGAATTTGACTTTCATGGGAGATTGCAGTCCCTCCATATTGAAGAAAGTTTTACATACACGACCATTCCCTATTTCCGCCACATTCTACCTGACAATAAGGCGGAAAGGAAAGACAAATTCAGGATTTAGAGAATAAAATTGTTGTGTCTCCTTATATTGTAGTGACGGTTACCAGATATAATACGACAGGAAATGGTTTGGGTTCGTTGGAAAAAATTATGGATTTGAATTGGGGCGGAGGGAGTCTTTGATGAGGCCGATCTGATCGAAGGGGATGGGCTGGAAGGCGGGCAGGTGGGTGAAGATTTCGGAGCCGGGTTGGAGGAGGAAGTTGTTTTCGGGGGCGTTCACGAAGCCGGGGTCGTGGTCGGCGGACCAGTTGGATTCGGGATCGACCTGCCAGTTTCCGCTTTTGATTTCCGTGCAGTTGACGAAGACGTTGTTACTGGCCCGGCTAAGACGCGGCTGGCCGGGCTGGAAATCCAGGAAGCCGACCAGAGAGGGATAATGGGTGGTATAAGGGGGTTTGGTGATGTCCACTTCCTGGAGGAGTTTTTCCTGCCAGAAGCAATCCTGGCCGCCGCGGAGGGTTTCCTGCCAAAGGGCATCGTTCCAGGGGGCGGAGCCGAGGGCACGTTTGCAGTCGATGAAGATGTTGTTCTCGGCCAGCAGGTCGTGGCCGCCGTGGGAGAAGACGGTGCCGAAGGAGACGCGGCCCGGATCCCCGCAGCGAAGGAAGACATTGCCGAAAACGATATCGCCGCCGTCGCCGTCGTCGAAGTACACAGCCGCGTTGCCGTGGCCCATCGGGCTGCCGATGTCATACCAGAAGTTGTAGCGGATGAGGTTGCCGCGGCAGGAGGGGTTGCGGCCCTTGTAGCAGGCGCCGCAGTCGTCGGTTTCCATGCAGACGTGGTGGATGATGTTGTACTCGAAGATGTGGTCGTTGCCGCCGATGGCGATGGCCTGGTGCGGGGCGTCGTGAATGAGGTTGTGGGCGGCGCGGTTGCCGACACCCTGGAGGAACAGGGCGTTGGAGTAGGTCAGCTTGTGGATGGAGAATCGCCAGATGTGGTTGTTGAGGGCCTCGTGGCCGGCGGGGGTGAGGGTTTTGCGGTCGCCGCCGGAGAGGTTGATGCCGCCGGTGCCGGTGTCGTGGATGTCGCAGGCCTCGACTTTGTGAGCGGTACCGCCGGAGACGCTGATGCCGAGTTCGCGGGTGTTGCGGATTTCGCAGGCCTGGATAGCGACACGGCTGCCGCCGCTGACCTCGATGCCGTTGCCAAGGGTGGCCTCGATGATAAAACCGCGGAGGATCAGGTCGGAGGCATCCCGGACGGCGATGAGGGGGGTTTTCAGGGTGGAAAGTACAATCCGGGCGCTGGCCAGGGATTCGGGCGGCCAGAAGTAAAGCAGGCTGGCGGTGCGGTCGATGAAGTATTCGCCGGGCGAGTCGAGTTCTTCGAGCAGGTTCAGGGCGTAGAAGCGGCGCGGGGAAGGGTTGCCCTGTTTGATGCTATAGACGGAGGGGGCGGCCAGGGTGATCTGGTGTTTTTCGGTGTCGATGGTTTTGATCTGGATGGATTCGGCGTACCAGTCGAAGCACCAGTAGCCGTGGAGCCAGAGGCCGCTCTGGGTGTTCCAGCGGTTGGGGCGGTCGCCGGCATATTCGAAGATGCCGCCATTGGTAGCCGGGTCGCCTTCGCGGGGATTAGCGCCGCTGTCGATAATTTTGGCGATGGTGGCCCAGCCGTCGTTGGGCCAGCGGGCGAGGGTCATGCGCTGGTTGTTGAAGAATAGTTCGGGTGCGGCTGGGATGCCCTGGAATTTGACGGGGAAAGGTTCCAGACCGGTGATACCGAGCGGCTGCAGGGCGGCTTGCAGGACCTGGGAGCGGTCGGCGGGGTCGAGACGGTCGAGGATGGCGGCGTCCGTGACCGGGTGGAAGGCATCCGGCGGGATGGCTGGACCGCCGGAGAGGATAACGGTTTCGTTGGGGCAGGCAAGGTAGAGGGCGGGGGCCTGGGGGGTGCCGGAATCCTGGGAGTCGAGCTGGAAGGTCTGGCTGAGGGAATACGCACCGCCGCGGACGACGACGGTGAAAGATTTTTCGGCGGGGACGCCGGCGGCCTTGCGTTTACGGACTTCGTCGCGGGCACGTTCCAGGGTTTGGAAGGGGCCGTCGGTTTTATCCGGTGTCGGCTCAGCCAGCCGGCCGGACCAGGAGTCGCTGCCGGTGGCGGCGACATAGAAATCGGCTGGGGGCGGGGTGGTGGAGTTTGCGAAAAGGGGCTGAAAAACGGTTGCCAATAACACGATTGATAGCAGAATGGTTGATCGCATCATGGTATGTTTCCTTGGGAGAAGGATTTCCAATTTAGACGCCAGCGTCAAAAGCTCGTCGTCCCCTTGTTAATGGGAAGCCAGAGCCGTTTTTGGAAGTCTATATCGACTTTTGGCGGTTCCGTCAATTTATGAGCGTTTTCTGTCTTTATCATCTTATCAAGGCAGAGAGGGGAATTCAAATAGTAAAAATCGGGATTGGGGAGGGAGGGTGAACCGGGGGGAAATGATGGTTTTTGACCCAACATTCCTGTATTATAGTGTTGCGGTGCGAGAGTTGAAGAGCAGGCAGAGAGCTGTATTATGTTAGAAATTGCCGAGAAAGACTGCCGAATCCAATTGGCTGCAGAAGGTATGTATCCAGTCGGGTTGATTTTTCTGTGGTTGCTGGCGGCGTTTATCGGCGGGGGGTGGGGGCCGGCGGCCTTTGGCGGGGGGATCGAGGCTGGGCAATTGAGCGGGATCGAGGCGGCGGTGAGGGAGGAAATGGAAAAGGGGAATATTCCGGGGGCGGTGGTGCTGGTGGGGCAGGGGGAGGAAATTCTCTACCATAAGGCTTTCGGTTTTGAGGTGGTGGAGCCGTATCGCGAACCGATGAGTCCGGATACGATCTTTGATCTGGCGTCGGTGTCCAAGCCGGTGGGTACGGCGACGGCCATTTTGATTTTGCGGGACCGGGGGAAGATCGGGTTGGAGGACCCGGTTGGGCGGTATCTGCCGGCGTTTGCGGTGAACGGGAAGGAGAAGGCGCAGATCCGGCATCTGCTGGGCCATACGTCGGGTTTGCCGGCCTATACCAATGCGGCCGAGTTGAAGAAGCAGTACGGGGAGAGCTGCCCGGACCGGGTAATCGAGAAAATCTGCGGCTTGAAGGCCCTGAGCGAGCCGGGGGAGACCCGGCGCTATAGCTGCCTGGGGTATATTGTTCTGGGGAAGATCGTGGAGGTGGTCAGCGGCCATAATATGGCGCAGTTTGCGCAGGAAGCTATTTTTCAGCCGCTGGGGATGAACCGCACCGCCTATACTCCGCCGCGGGAATGGGAAAACGACATTGCCGCTACGCAGATGTACGAGGGGCGCCTGCGGCGGGGATGGGTGCATGATCCGCTGGCGCAGCTAAGCGGGGGCATCTGCGGGAATGCGGGGCTGTTCAGCAGGGCGGCGGACTTGGCGAATTACTGCCGGATGCTTTTGCAGGGGGGGACGTATGGGGGTGTGCGAATTCTGAGCGGGGAGGCGGTGGAGCTGCTGACGCGGCCCCAGGAGGGGAATCAGGCCTATGGTTTTGAGTTTCCGCGCGACTATTCGTGGCTAAAGGATGAAGAGGCCGGCAAGCGCTGTTTCGGGCATACGGGTTATACCGGTACGGAGGTGATGTGCGATCCGATTCATGGGATCTATCTGATACTTTTGACGAACCGGGTTCATCCGCACGATGAGGGCAAGGTCCAGCCGCTGCGGGTGCGGGTGGCGGAGATCATCGCGCAAGCCCTGGCGGAGAAGAGGCCGGGATTGTGAGGGTACGCGGGTTTGGTACCCTTTTTGGGAGCGGGTAAATTTTCTTGCCAAATCGGCCTGTTGGCGGTAAAGTTGGGGGGAGTTTGGCAGAAAGTGTTTTTCGGCTGAGGATTGCCCTTGACGGATAACCGGAACGGAAAGGATACGCATAAGTCGTTTTATCCGATGGGTTTGCGGGGCCGGCGGCGTTCCGGAAGAGGCTTTCCCAGGCAATCGTGTAAGTATTTGATTGATAACAGGTTGGGCCTGTAGCTCAGCGGTAGAGCAGTGGACTCATAATCCATTGGTCCTTGGTTCGAATCCAAGTAGGCCCAGTTCTAATCCCCTTTGAGATATGAGTTTATGAATGATCATTTTTCGCCTGTTTTTGTATGGTAGCTCTGGTCATTCGCATCGTGAAATTTTCATTGGTTCCGCCGGTTAAGGAGAGGCAGGCGAATTGCTGGTCAGGTTAAAACCGATCAGTCCCTTTTGCAGATCCAGCACGATGTAGTTAAATACGGTTTGGCCGATTTCGGAAGGCAGCAGTCCCTCCATTTTCGCGGAGGCACAGAGAAAATTACTGCCGAAAACGCCGTCCAGGACCGCCCGCTGGCCTTTTTCCTCATCAAAATACTCGATATCATGAACGCCGATCCGGGCTTTGGTAAAGACCAGATGACTTCCGGCAGAGGTGGGAACGGCGAGCCGGTCAATCTCAAAGCCGGGGATCTGAACCATGTTTCCTATCCCGCCCATCGGCAAGGAGAAATCAGGCTTTTTCAAGGGGGTGCCTTTTTCATCGACCAGTCCCAGCAGCTGGGCCTGCTTAACGGACATAAAACTGACCGTGGCCCCGGTATCCAGGAGCCAGTCGCCCCTGGTTTGTTTATCGCGATAGGTGAGAAGGATATGGTCGATCACCGGATTGCAAGTGAGAGTGGGAAGGGGCGGAATATTGTTGGGATCGGCGAGCTGGAAAAACTTGACAAACCGCAAAGGGATTTCGCAGGCCGTTTTCGGGAGGCGGGAGTCCCCCGGATCTCTGACCTCGGCGGCAAAGTAACCCAGCTCGTTGGTGGCCCCCGCATGCAGGACGACAATTCTACCCATCAGCATCGGCATTCCGATGATATCGAGGGCTTCCTGCAGGAAGCCGGCGGACTGGGTCTTGATCTGCAGGCGGCCCGGACCCAGATATCGGTATGCCGCCTCGGCCTGGGGATTCGAGGTTTCAAAACCAGCCAGACCCACATACAAAGGTTCGGACACATGAAAAAGTTCCTTGCCGCCGACGCCCACATCGAAAAACCGGGCCTTCGGATCGGCCTGTACGCCGAAAAGATCAGCCGTTTCCTTGGAAAGG
>JAKQBU010000499.1 GCA_029573975.1 Planctomycetota bacterium | reverse complement strand
GAAGCCTGGTTTTGGGTGGGGTCCTGGCCGAGAAACGTGGTCAGATGGGCCTGGGGATCCAGGTCCATCAAAATCACTTTCCGGCCTTTGGCGGCTAGTGCCGCGGCTAAATTGACGGTGGAGGTAGTTTTCCCGACCCCTCCCTTCTGATTGGTAAGTGCTATGATTCTCATCTTTTTACCAATTCTTTCCGATCATTAACCCAATTTCGGCATTTTTTCCATGATTTCCGGTCATTCTACGTTCCTAACGGAAGTTTTGCAAAATGGAGGTTAGACATATATTATTTCCGAAGTTCCTAACATTGGGCCTTAGTATAGCGAATGACGGGCAGTTAAGCAAAAAAAAATGGAAGACTCTGCCGTGGCATGAGAGTCTTCCATTCGCACAAGCTTCGAAGCTTGCAAGTACTTTGGCGACTTTTCGTCGAACCCGATGTTCGACAAGGTCCGTTTGAAAAGGGGCTGTTTTTCACCGTGACGCATAAAGCCCTTGGACCTTTGGCGAAAACTACCGAAACCTTACTTTTTGCAGCATGCTTTTTTCTTCGCCGGTTTCTTGGCAGCTTTCTTTGCCACTTTCTTCTTCGCTACTTTTTTCTTAGCAGCTTTCTTCGCAACTTTCTTCTTCGCCATTATACATCACCTCCTTTCTAGGAGAAATAGTACCCGTTGATGTTACGGGTGTCAAAAATATTTTTTATTTCTGAAAAATTTTTTCTTGCTAATAGCATATACGTTATTCCGTTACGCGCATAAACTTTTTCCAGTATCGTCCATTCACCCCGTACAACTTCATATAATTTACGATTTGGCAGATTGCGCAAATGGATTGCGACGATCATGAACAGAATAACAGGCAGGTGAGAAAAATGAAAAGTTGAAACCAATCGGATCAGGAAAACGAATTGTTAACAATTTTTCTGATAGAAATTATTATCTCGAAAAGCTGCTGGCGGTTTGGATATTCTCTTTTTCGCGATTCAAGAGACACATCCCTTTGTATAAAACCGGATCCTCCGCCAGGGAGGTCGAAGGATTCGAAAATGTGTTTTTTGTGCTGTTATCCGGCCTTTTAACCAGAATATCGGGTGTGATGCCTCTTTCGTGGAAGCTTTTTCCGGAGGGAGGAAGGAAGCAAGCCGTGGTCAAACACAACGCCGCCGGACTGCCGGGAATCTGAAAGATCGTTTGCACCACGCCTTTTCCGAAGGTTTTTTCTCCCAGCAGAAAGGCGCGATGGTGATCTTGCATTGCCGCGGCAAAAATTTCCGCCGCACTGGCGGTATTTTTATCCACCAGCACCACCAAAGGAAGATCGAAACGGGCAAAAGGATGGTTTTCGGCTTGATATTCGGTTTGCTCTTCCGCGGTATGGACGGTTACCAGAATGCCCTCCTTGATAAATAGTCCCGCCGCATCGACGGCGGCGGTGAGAATTCCCCCGCCGTTGCTGCGTAAATCCAGAATCAGTGCGTCAGCGCCGTTTTTTTCCAGCATTTGAATGGATTTTTGCATTTCCAGAGCGGTGTCATAGTCAAAATTCCCAACCCGCAGGTATCCGATATCCGGACTGAGCATCTTTGCATACCGTACGCTGGGCGCATCAACCAATTCACGGGTCAGCGGCCGACGGATTTTCTCCCCGTCTCGGCTTATGGTCACCGACAGAGAAGTTCCCTCGCTTCCGGCGAGTACTTTTTTTACCTGGGCGGAACTCAGGTGGTGCAGATCCGTGCCGGCCGCTTCGAGGAGCAGATCGCCGGGCTGTAGCCCTTGCCGGGCAGCTGAGGACCGGGGGACAACATCAAAAATTACCGGATACTCTCCTTCAAAAACCAGATCGATTCCCACTCCGACATAGAAGCCCCCCAGTTGATCGAGCATCATACGATACTGGTCCGGACTGAGCAGATAGGAATATTTGTCCAGGGAATTGGACAGGGCATACGCCAGTTCCACCGCGGGCCAGGAATCTCCTAAGCTGTTATAATCGCTAAGGTTGCGCAAATTCTCTTCCAGGGCTAAAAAACAGTTCCAGTCGGTCACGTTTTGGGGCAGGTCCTGGATAGGCAGGGAATGAATCGCTTCCTTTTGTTTGTGCAAATCATGCAGAGGAGATGAAGAAGGGCAGAGGCGATCAGAATTTCCGACGTAGGCCTGCAGTTGCAGAAGCGTCGCAGGAAAGATTCGATTCAGTTCCAGAGAACCATAATAATTTTTGCGGATGAGCTGGATGATATTGGCCAGCAGTTTTTGCGAATCCGCCGGATTTATGGTTTCCATATAACGGCGAATGCTGCCGTCCATATGCCGGTTTTCCACCATCGAATTGGCCCGCGACCATTCCAATAGCTGGTGGATTTCTCCTTTTTGCGGTTCCTCGGCGTAGAGAAGAGCCTGATCGAACCATTTTTCGGCATATTGCCATTGGGAATTTTGAATGGCCAGGTGGCCTTTTTCCAAAAAATCCCGAACGGTGACGGCTGGGTCGGCCGCGCCCAAGCTGAGAGCGGGAATTCTATGCGTCCGAGCAAAAATCCAAACACATAAAACCAGAAAAACCGGAAGAAAAGACTGCATCCGGCTTATTCGCAATGGGGAATAAACAATCGGTTTTATGGGATACCGTAAAAATAGTTGTGCGGATTGATTCATAAAGCCGCTATCCTTGCAAAAAGACGCCAGCGTCAAAAGCTTTTTGATTCCTTGTTATTGGGGATTCAGAGCCGTTTTTGTGAATGTCCATATCGACTTTTGGCAGTTCCGTCAAAAAATGATACCAATTTGAAGTTCCTGCTTGTAATATACCCCCCTTAGGAGTCGAAACGAAGTGAAAATCGCAGCTAGAGCGGTTTGACAGGTGATTTTTGCGTTTTTTTTCAGCAACATAGCCAAAAATTCGTGATAGTTTGGCTATAATACCAGAAATAAGTTTATCTATTTTAACACAACAGGAACGAAACAAGGTTAATGAATATGAAAAGTCCAAACGATAAACCGTCTAAAAACGAGGTTCGCGTGAAACCAGTTGTATTGATTATACGGGATGGGTGGGGTTATAACGATAATCCGGATACCTGGGAATATGATGCTACGCGCGTAGCCCAAACTCCCGTAGATGACCGCCTGCGAAATGAGTATCCGAATTGTCTGATCGCCACCAGCGGGGAAGATGTGGGCCTGCCGCAGGGCACGATGGGCAATAGCGAGGTCGGGCACCAGAATATCGGAGCCGGCCGGATTGTGTATCAGGAGTCTATGCGGCTGACCAAAGAAATCCGGGAAGGCGGTTTTTTCACCAATCCGGTTCTGCTCCAGGCGATGGAACATTGCAAAAAAAATCATAGCAAGCTCCATCTGATGGGGCTGGTCAGTGATGCCGGTGTCCATTCTCTGCTGGAGCATCTCTATGGGATTCTGGAACTGGCACGCCGGGAAAATGTCGATCGGGTTTATCTGCATGCCTTTACCGACGGCCGCGATACCCCGCCCCGCAGCGGCCTGGGCTATCTCCAGCAGGTAGAACTAAAAATGAAGGAAATGGGAATCGGGCAGATCGCCTCCGTAATGGGCCGGTTCTGGGGTATGGACCGGGATCAGCGCTGGGACCGTGTGCAGAAAGCGTATAGTTGTCTGCGCTATGGCAAGGGCGGCAAGGCCAAATCCGTAACCGAGGCCATGCAGGCCAGCTATGAAAAGGAGATTACCGATGAATTTGTGGAACCAACCTTAATCGTGGGGCAGGATTCCCAGCCGCTGGCCCTGGTGGAAGAAGGCGATTCGGTCATCTTTTACAATTATCGCGGCGACCGCCCGCGTGAAATCACCCGCGCCTTTGTCGATCCGGCCTTTACCGGATTTGACCGGGGGAAAAAACCGGATTTGTTTTATGTCTGCATGACCGAATATGACGCCACCATCCCTGCTCCTGTGGCGTTTCCCAAGCCGCCTAAAATGAAAAACATCGTCGGTGAATACTGGTCCCGTCTGGGCTTGAAACAATTCCGCTGTGCCGAGACCGAAAAATATGCCCATGTGACCTTCTTTTTTAATGATTATACTGAGCCGCCATTCCCGGGTGAGGATCGCCAGATTGTTCCTTCCCCCAAGGTCAAAACCTATGATCTGAAACCCGAAATGTCTGCCTGTGAGGTTACGGAAGTGGTACTGGAACGGCTGGCCAGCCAAAAATACGATGTTATGGTCGTAAATTATGCCAATCCGGATATGGTTGGACATACCGGTGTTATGGAAGCGGCTATTGTCGCCGCGCAAACGGTGGATGCCTGCGTGGGCCGCCTGGTCGAAAAGATCGAACAGTTGGGAGGTTCGGCCATTATCACCGCCGATCACGGCAATCTGGAATTGATGTACGATCTGGCGAATCAATGTCCCTTTACCTCGCACACTACCGGGTCGGTACCCTTGATTCTTGTCGATAAAAAGTATCAACGCAGCCAATTGCGTGAAAACGGGCGGTTGGCGGATGTGATCCCGACCATGCTGCACATAATGGGCCTGGAAAAACCCGGGGAAATGACCGGAACCTCGCTGATTATCGAATGACCGGTGGTCACAGCCTTTAGAGGCCTGCCAGCGAATTGCCTGCCAGAATTACAAAGCGGATGCCGAAAATCAGCAGCGCTATTCCGCAGACCAGCAGAATGCGGTCCTGGCTGCGCGGGCCGAGAAATACCCTTCCCCGGAAACTGACCTGGGAAAGGATCTCCAGCCAGACCAGATCGCACAGCCAGTGAATCACCGCAAAAATCGCAAACGCCAGCGGCCCTAACTGCAGGGCCTGGCTGGCCAGTGCCAGACCGATGGTGGCCCACCAGAGCAGAAAATACGGATTGCCCGCCGTCAGGATGATCCCTGTCAACAGGGGGCTTTTGGATTGGGAGAATTCCGTGTCATCGGTATTTTGCCTCTGGTTGCGGAACATGCCCACCGCCATATAAATCAGAAACCCGCCGCCGATGAATCCGATCAGATTTTGTACGAAGGGATATTGGAATATCTTTCCCATCCCTGCCATAATCAGAAGCATCAGCGGAAATTCCACGATCCCATGCCCCAGCGCCAGCAGCAGCCCGGCATGGCGGGATTTGGCACCCGCCGCCAGTGTGGCCGCCGTCATCGGCCCCGGCGCCAGCACGCCGGAGAGCGAAATACCCACCGCCTGCATCAAAAAAACTATCACGAGGCTCATTCGATTTTTAGTTCGCTTTCTTGCCTATATTGGGCCATAAAGCATGCCTTTCTCCGGGTGGATACCGTACCTGCCGTCTGCCGTACCGCTTGACCTTTCGGATGGTAAGGTATATCATCATAAAAAACAATACCATACTCTTCGACAGGATTTTTTTGGCTAGGTACCTTGAAAGGAATGTTTATGGATATACTGGATTATGCCATTCAGATGGAACGCGACGGGTACGAATTTTACCTCCGATCTGCCCAAAAACAAAAAGATGAAGCCGCCCGCCGTATGCTGGAGATTCTGGCGGATGACGAAAAGCGGCATGAAGAAATCCTGAAAGGAATGCAGCAGGGTAAGGCTCGAATGATCGCCAGCAAAAAATTTGCCGGTATTAAAAATGTCTTTCAAAAGCTGGCGGCAGCCAAACAGCCGTTTATCAATGAAAACGGCTGTTTAAGTGAGGTTCTTCGCCAGGGGGTGGAAATCGAAGCCCGAAGTGTGGAACTCTATCGTAAAAACGCAGCCAAAACGGCGGATGCAGACGAAAAAGTAATCTGGCAGAAATTGCAGTCCGAGGAAGATAAACACCAGAAACTTTTGGAATTAACCCTGGAATATGTGGATAATCCGCAGACCATTCTGGAAAACGCCGAATTTCTCTTTTATGGCTATGATTGCTGACCTGGGCTTGGTGTTTGGAAAACCGGCAGCGAGGGGAAGTGTATTTTGAAGCCAGGGCCGGGAGTTTAACGGCGGCTGGTTAATCGGGACAGAGTGAGTGAGGCGCAGGTTCAACCGAATGCCTCAGTCGGATTTTCTTTTCAGGAGAAGAGGGGGAAACCGTACGGTACTGATTTTGGGACAATTTACGGCAGCGGTTTTGTTTTTGCGAAAATATTGTGTCTTGAAGTCGCGCTTTCAATCGGATAAAATGACAGAAGACATCATTTCCTGAACATAACATACAGGCAGATGGAGAGATGTATGGCAGAGGAAAAGAGTTATAGAAATGTGGATATTGTGCCGCTGATCATTCGTATTGGGCTGGGGGTGGTGTTTATCTATCATGGGTATGGGAAGGTTTTTTCGGGCGGGCATGAGGGGATTGCCCAGTTGATGGCGGCGAAGGGATCGCCTTTTCCGCCGTTGCTGGGGTGGCTGGCGGGTTTGACGGAATTTTTCGGGGGGATGCTGGTGCTGGTCGGGCTGTTAAGCCGTTTTTGGGCTTTGGGGCTGGGTTTTGTGATGGTGGTGGCAATTCTGACGGTGCATGGCCCCAATGGTTTTGACATTCGCCAGAGTGGGTATGAATATTGTTTCACGCTGTTGCTGATGAGTTTGTCGATATTTTTGGGCGGACCAGGGGCGTTTTCCGTGGATAAACTGCTTTTTGGCCGCACTCGGCGAAGAAGCGGCAGGCCGGAATTGCGGCTTAAATTGTAAATAATTAAAACATAAGTATTTATAAAATATAAAAAGAAAAATAAGATATCTTTGCCAAGGCACAATTCAAGTTTCATCGGCAAATCTGTTTGAATGAGGGAGGGAAATGAAATACAATTCAGTATTTGTGATTAACGGTTATTTAATTAGGTGTCAGAATGACAGGAAATCAAGGTATGAGCGAAAATCAGCGATTGGCCGAGATTGCTCAGATGGTGGAAAATGCTATAGAAGGGTATCTTTCGCGTGAGTCTGGGATCCCTGAGACACTGCGGAAGGCGATTTTTTATAGTTTGCGGGCGGGAGGAAAGCGGCTGCGGCCGGGGCTGGTGGTTCTGAGCTGTCAGGCCTGCGGGGGGGAAGAGATTATTGCGGTGCCGGCAGCGGCGGCGATCGAGATGGTGCATACCTATTCGCTGATACATGACGATCTGCCCGCGATGGACAATGACGATTACCGGCGGGGCCAGCCGTCGAATCATAAGGTTTTCGGGGATGGGATCGCGATTTTGGCGGGGGATGCGCTGCTGACGTATGCATTTACCACGCTGGCGCGGCATATCAGCAAGGTGGCCCTGGTGAAAGAGCTGGTTTTGGAACTTTCCGAAGCGGCGGGAGCGGGGGGGATGATCGGGGGGCAGGTGGAGGATTTGGACCATCAGAACCGCAGCGGGGATCTGGAAACGGTGCAGTATATTCATACGCACAAGACAGCGATGATGTTTCGGGCGGCGGCGCGGATGGGGGCGATTTGTGCCGATGCGGCGCGGCGGGAGATTGATACGCTGGGGGATTACGGCTTAAAAGTCGGGCTGGCCTTCTAGATTGCCGATGACATACTGGATATCACCGGTTCGGCAGAGGAACTGGGCAAAAGCCCCCAAAAAGATATGCAGGCAGGGAAATTGACATATCCGGCGGTTATGGGACTGCAACAGTCGCAGGAGCATGCCGAATCGCTGATGCGGGAAGCAATTGAAGCCCTGGCGGATTTCGGAGAGCGGGCCGAACCTTTACGGGAGCTGGTACGTATGTTAATCAAGAGAAAACGATAAAGGGACCTTTCTGGATATTTGTTCGATGATGGATTTGAAATTCGTAAAAAGCATTCATTCGCCTGCCGATCTGCGTCGGCTGCCGGCGGAGTCACTGGGAGCTTTGGCGGAGGAGATTCGCAACCTGATCAAGGCCGCGGTGAGCAAAAATGGGGGTCATCTTGCCAGCAATCTGGGGATTGTGGAACTGACGATAGCCCTGCACCGGGTTTTTTCCTTCGATACGGACCGGATAGTGTGGGATGTGGGCCATCAGTGTTATGTGCATAAGATTCTGACGGGACGGTGGGAGGGTTTCGAACGTTTGCGCCAGAAGGGGGGGGTTAGCGGCTTTCCCGATCCGCGGGAAAGCCTGTATGACCAGTTTTCGGTGGGGCATGCGGGGACAGCGATAGCTACGGCGGTGGGACTGGCGCTGGGGGCGCAATTGCAGCATACCGACGAAAAGATCGTAGCGGTGGTGGGGGACGCGAGCATCGTGAATGGTTTATCGTTCGAGGGATTGAATAATACCTCGCTGCTGCATCGTCAACTTCTGATTATTCTGAATGACAACTCGATGGCGATTGACAAGACGCAGGGAGCGTTCGCCAGTTATCTGACCCATTTGCGGCTGACACGGTCCTATGACGATCTGCACCGTCGGACCAAGCTGCTGGTGAAGAGTCTGCCGTATGTGGGAGATGCCATCCACGATACGCTGGGCCGGCTGAAGGGAGGGCTGAAAACAACCCTGCAAGGTCAGCAGAAGTTCGAGCAATTGGGGATTCCGAGCTATGGGCCGGTGGATGGTCATGATATCCCGGCCCTGATTCAGCTTTTTCAGATCTTGAAGGAAGTGAATCATCCGATTCTTCTGCATGTGCAGACGGAGAAGGGGCGGGGCTTTACGCCGGCCTGCGAGGATCCCTGCCGGTTTCACAGTCCCAATCCGTTTACGGTGACTGGTCAGACGGCCAGTTTTGGCCATAGCAGCGGGCAGAGTTTTACCTCGGTTTTTTCGCGGATCCTGGGGGAAAGGATGGAGAAAGACGCGCGGGTGGTGGCGTTGACGGCGGCGATGCCGGATGGTACGGGTCTGGCGGCGCTGCGGAGCCGATTTCCCGGGCGGATACTCGATGTAGGCATTGCCGAGAGTGCGGCGGTGGATATCGCGGCGGGACTGGCGAAAAAGGGGCTGCGGCCGGTAGTGGCGATCTACTCAACCTTTTTGCAGCGGAGTTTCGATCAGATTTTTCAGGAAGTATCGCTGCAGGATTTGCCGGTGGTGTTCTGTCTGGACCGGGCCGGGCTGGTGGGGGGGGATGGAGCGGTGCATCATGGCTTTTGTGATATTGCCTTGCTGCGGAGTCTGCCGAATCTGGTGTTGATGGCGCCGATGAACGAGGCGGAACTGGCCGGGGCGTTGGAATGTTCGCTGGAGTGCGGCAAGGCGGCGGTAATCCGTTATCCGCGCGATGTGGTGGGGGACATGGGATCGGTGGTTCCGGATTATCGATGCGAACCGTTTCGGATCGGGTGCCCCTCGATACTGCGGGAAGGCCGGGATGCCCTGGTACTGGCCTATGGGACCGTGGGTTATGAGGCATTGAAAGCCGCCTGTCGGCTGGCGGAAGAGGGGATCGAGGCAGGAGTGGTCAGCGGTCGTTTTGCCAAACCGTTGGAAGCGGCCGTTTGGCAGCCCTTGCTGGAAAAGGCGGCTGGGATGCCAATATTCATACTGGAAGATCATGCGCTGCCGGGCGGATTTGGCAGTGCCATCCTGGAATTTGCTCAGGAACATAAAATTGATACACGAAATATCACGCGAATAGGTATTCCGGACCGATTTATAGAACAGGCCAGCCGGCTGGAGCAGTTGGCGGAGATTCAACTGGATCGGCAGGGCATTGAAAAGGCGATTCGGGCGGTATTATCGCAAAAAATCGCGTTTCCGCCGAAACGAGTGACCAGCCGGGCGGTATAAGGTAATGACAGCGAAACAGAAACGAATCATCCTCCTGCAAAATCCGTCCAAGCCGGACTGTCGGGCCGTGGCGGCGGAATTGCTGGAATGGCTGGGCCGGCGGGCAGAGATTGCTGGAGAAAATGTTCATTCAGAGGGTGTAAATCTTGGCAGTTTGCCGCAGGCGGATTTTATGGTGGTATTGGGAGGGGATGGCACGATTCTCTCGACGGTGCGGGGGATGGGCAGGAATCAGGTGCCGATCATCGGGGTTAATATGGGCAAGCTGGGCTTTCTGGCGGAATTCACGGTCGAGCAGTTGAAACATCATTTTGAGAAAATCACCGCCGAATCCTCGTTTATCCGGCGGCGGATGATGCTGAAATGCCAAATTCGGGGTCCGCGCCGCGAGAATTATGAGGGTACAATTGTGAACGAGCTGGCGGTGATTGCCGGGCCGCCCTTTCGCATGATTGAGGTATCGGTGCGGATCGGGAGCGAGCATTTGGCTCTTTGTGCGGGGGATGGTTTAATTATTGCCACCCCGACCGGTTCGACGGCCTATAATTTATCAGCCGGCGGTCCGATCCTGGCAGCGACGCTGCAGGCGGCGGTGATTACGCCGCTGGCGGCCCATTCGCTGAGTTTTCGGCCGATTGTGGTGAACCTGGACAAACCGATCACGGTACAATGCCGAGACAGCCACCATCGGCAAAAATCGGCGGAAGGGACCGCGGTAGTGGCGATTGACGGCCAGGAAAGTATGGCATTGAACAATGAAGATGAAGTGATCATCACAGCAGCGGAAGCGTGTTTTCAACTGGTGCATAATCCGTCGGAAAGTCAGTGGCATTTGCTGAATGCTAAACTCAATTGGGGCACGATGCCCAACTATGGTGAGAATTATGAAAAATAAAAGAATGGTAAAATGGATAATTTTAATGGGGGTAGTTTGGGGGTCAGAGGCGGTGTATGGCCAGACCTATGCCTCGCAGGACGGTCATCTGCTGGATGCCAATCCGCGGCAGGGGTCGATGGGATGGAATACCCCCATGCGGCTGGATGCCCTGGTGCCGCGTGCCAATCTTTATATAACGGGGAATGTGGGGCAGGGGGCGAGTTTTCAGGGATTGGTGCCGTATCGCAGCACGGGAGAAATGGGGGCGGTACTGGGGAGCAGCAGCTTAAGTAATTTTCGGAGAGATTCCGTTGGAGTAACGGATTTGTCGGTGAATTTGGCGGCGCCAAATATTTATATTGATCCTTCGCGGGCGGTAACGGGCTTGTATGGCGGGCGGGTAGTGAATACCGCCCAGGTGTACAGCCGGCCGGTGACGCCGGTGGGGGCGAATTTGCTAACCTCTCCCTATTCCAGTGATCTGTCGGTGCGGCCTTTAAGCCGGTCGGGTTCTTCCTCGCTGCGGATTGAGCCGATATCGGTGCCTGATTACACGACAGGTTCCCCGGGTTTGACGCGTTCCCCGTGGCCGAGTCAGCCATTGTCGC
>JAKQBU010000177.1 GCA_029573975.1 Planctomycetota bacterium | reverse complement strand
GACTATGTGGATTACTTGAATCTGCATATCTATCCGGGCCTGCGCCGGCCGGAGGGATATATTCAGCCGATGGCGGAGCTGGTGGCGGAAATGGAGAAAAGTCCGTCGGGCCGGCGGTCGATCTGGATGACGGAATATGCGTATTTCAGTACGGATGAGCTGCCGTGGCGGCCGTATGTGGTGAGTCCGGATCCGTGGGCGGCCAACCGGCTGCTGCGCGATGAGAAGCAGGGGGGGGATTATCTGGTGCGGTATGCCGTGATTATGCTGGCGCATGGGGTGGAGAAGATATTTTATCATAATGGGGCGGGGGTCAGCAGTGAGGTGAACAGTGAGATCGCGAATCTGGAATCGTGGATGCTGGGGTATGCAGGGGTGCCGCGCAAGGCGTATGTGGCCCAGGCGGTGCTGGCTGGTTTGCTGGGGGCTGCGCCGCGATTTGCCGGAGAGTGGCAAAAGCCGCCGGTGGTGAATGGTCAGCGGACGGATGAAGTGTATGGCTATGCTTTTCAGTGCGGGCAGCGGGCGGTGCTGGCGGCCTGGGCGGCGAAGGTGGATGGGGATTCGGTACGATGGGCAGTGGAAATTCCCGCTGCGGTCCGGGGCTGTAATATTGCGGGAGCGATGTTGAAGGGGAAATCCGTAGAATTGGGAGAGTCGCCGGTATATTTAATTAGCGATGAAATGGCGGCGGTGGATTTGGTTGAGAAAGTGAAGCTCGATTTGATGCCGCAAGGAGGCCTCCGTTGATTCAGGCACGACGAACGATTTTCAAATACTGCTATTTTGCCATGCTATTCTCCGGCGGCCTGGCTGTTGGGGGTGAGAATGAGCCGGTGCACTGGAGTCCGTCGCTAGCGGAGGTGGGGGCTAGAAATATGCTGCCTAACAGCAGTTTTGAATGCGGCATTTGCGGCTGGTCCAGTATCGGGAGGATGACGGGGTGGGGAGGGGATTTGTGCGGGCTGTACGGAGAAATTCAAGCGGGGGGTGCGTGGCATGGGGAGCATTGTTTGCGGGTGGAATTGGGGCCGGGCAAGACGCCGGTGACGTATTTTGCGGTATATCCGGCGGCCCGGGTGGTGCAAAGCCGGCCGTTGGCGGGAAATGTCGGCTGGCTTCGGGTGGAAGTGGGGCAGAAATACACCCTTTCCGTGTCTATGCGGGCGGACCGGGAGGGGGTGGCGGCCCGGCTGGCGTTTTATTTGGGGGGCGACCCGGCGCTGTTTCCGGAGATGATCGAGCGGTCGCAGGAAGTGGTTTTGAGTAAGGAGTGGCAGCGGTATAGTTTTACGGTGACGGCGGAGCGGCCGGATTTGTTTGCGGCGGTGGGGCCGGATCTCAGTGCCGAGCCGGAGGAATCGGCGACGGTATGGATCGATGCGGTACAGGTGGAACGGGGGGCGGATGCCGGTGAATTCGTCCTGCGGGAGGCGGTGGAGTTGGGTTTTGACAGCGGCAGATTTGGGAATCTTTTTTCTGCTACGGAAACGGCGGCTTTGCAGCTCTATGGTTTTAATGACAGCGCGGAAGAAGCTGCGATCACGGTTCGGGCGGAACTGACAGATTATTTTGATGTGCGGTTGCCGGATTCATCCACGACTGTCAGAATACCAGCGCACCAAAATATAAAAATCGATATACCGCTGGGAGTTACCGGGACGGGTTTCTATCGCGTGAAGCTTTTTTGGGAGAGCGGCAAGAGCCAGCATTTCGAGGAGACTACGCTGGCGGTGACGCCGCGGTATGAGGGGCAGGATTCCCCTTTTGGCATCAATCATGCGATGACGACGGTGGAGTTGTGCTGGTCCCTGCAGCGGGCGGGCGTGGTTTGGGCGCGGGACTGGTCGCTGGACTGGAACCAGGTGGAGAGGCAGGAAGGAAATATTTCTTTTGCCGGTTCGGATGCACAGATTGACCGGGTGCTGGAGTACGGCATGTCCGTGACCAGTCTTTTGCCGCCGTTTGCCTCGGCGTTATGGGCGTCTTCAGCGCCGGCAGACGTGGAGCAGCATCTGCCGGCGAACTTCGCGGAGCCGCTGGATTTTGTGAAGATGGGCTACGCGCCGAAAGATCCTCAGAAGCTGTATGATTTTATTTATCAAACGGCCGCCCATTACCGCAGCCGGGTGAAGGTATGGGAGTTTTATAATGAACCCATTCACACGATTTATTCGCTGCCGTCGGCGAATACCAAACTGCCTGGGGCGAATTATACCGTGGCGGATTATGTTGAGCTGCTGAAAGGAGCTTGTCGCGCTATGAAGAGTGCAGATCCCGGCTGCCGGGTGATGGGGGGGATTAGCGTGGGGTCTTTGGAGGCAATCGTGGCCAGTACCCGGGAATTGGTGGTACTGGGGGGATTGGAGGCTTTGGATATCTATGCTGTGCATCCCTATGGGCATCTGGCGAGCCGGCCGGAAGAATTTGCCCCGTTTTTTGCGAAGATGAACGAAGTGCTGGTAGATAAAAATGGCAAAGGCATTTCGCTATGGGCGACGGAGTTTGGCTATTATGGAGCAGACGCGAAGCCGCTGATGCCCTGGATTGCGCCGCGGAATTATTTTTCGGCGAATGTCCTGCGGAAGAGTGAAAAGGAGGCGGCGGATTATTCGGTACGGGCGGCGGTTATTATGCTGGCCCATCGGGTGGAAAAGATATTTTATCACCAGGGAGTGGAGGCGCAGCTCAATAACAATTGTATGACGCTGGAGTGCCCGTTTTTCGGCCCGCTGGGAACACCGCGTAAAGTATATGTCGCGCAGGCGGTGCTGGCGGATCTGCTGGGGCCGGCCCCCCGATTTGCGGGGACGTTGAAAAAACCGGAAACGCCAGGGGAAACTTTAACGGGGGAGGTCTATGGGTATGCCTTTCAAGGCGGGCAGAAGGCGGTGTTGGTCGCGTGGGCGCCGGAAATCAATCAAAACCGGTGGGCACTGGAATTGCCAGGGAAATCGGATACCCGGCCCCTTCATGTTTTTGACCTGGCCGGCAAAGAATTGCCAAACGATAAAATCCGTTTGGGTGAATCTCCGGTTTATGTGGTGAGCAGAGAGCAAAATGCTCAAGACTTGCTAAATGCTTTTACGTTGTTATTGTTACCAAAGTGATTTTGTTTATAGGAGTACCTGCGAATGTGGCAAAAGACATTTTTTTTCGTGGTGGCTGTGATCCTGTTTTCCGGTATGATGGTATGGGGCGAGGAAGTACAAACGCAGGGCGAGGTGGTGACGGTGGGGGATGGGTATGCGTGGTATGACGGGGGCAGCCGGACGTGGGAGATCGGGACCCGCTCTGTGCGGATGAGTCTGGCGGAGGAAGGGGGGCGGCTGGTATGGAAGGGGCTGGAGAATTTGGCGGTGGGGGAAGCGGTGCAGTATATTGAGAGGGCGGGGGATATGCCGTTTAGGGTGGAGACGGGGCTGGCGGAGACGGAGAGCAGTTTTTGGAAGATTCAGGGCAGTCAGATGCGTGAAGTGACGGTAGGGGGGCGGCCGGCGGTGGAGCTGGATTTTGTGCTGGCGCGGGAAGGGCTGCAAGCCCACTTACAGATTGTGGCGCACCCGGGGACCGCGATCCTGCGGCAGCGGGTGGAGTTGAAGAATACCGGCTCTCTGCCCGTGAAACTCAGCGCGGCGGTTCCCTTGCAGATGTATCTGGGTGAGAAGTTTTTCCCGTCCATGACGAACTATTGGTTGTTTGGAGGAACGAACACCGCCGAGCAGGGGGTTATGCAGAGTGCGGATATGGTAGGTTCGTACCAGAATGTACTGTATGGTGAGAATACCGGCAATTATGTGCCCTGGATGGGATTTTTGCGGAAGGAGGGGAGCCGGGACGGGTGGTTTGCCGCCCTTGACTGGCTGGGCCGGTGGACGCTGGGTGTGGAGCGGCGCGAGACGGCGGAAAAAGA
>JAKQBU010000472.1 GCA_029573975.1 Planctomycetota bacterium | reverse complement strand
AATACAGGAGCAGTTCGCCATAGCTGCCGGTGAAAAGGCAGCGAGGCCTGCTGATTGAAAGATGAAAAAAGAAAGAAAAGCGAAGCAAGTTTGGCGGGGCGGATTCCTGGTTCTCCTGATGAGCGGTCTGGTTCTGCCGGCGCTGGTTCAGGCCCGGGAGCAGCGCAGCGCCAGGACCGAGAGAGCCGCATCTTCGGCCTCAGGCAGCCGGAGAGGCAAAGGGAGGCACCGTCGGTTTCCCGAACCGAGCCGAAAGCGGAGCGGACGGCACCTGCCCGGCAGGAAGTCAGAGAGCAACCGCAGCCGAGAGCACAGCGGGAATCCAATAGTTCTGGGCGAGTGGAGCAAAAACAGACAGCGCGGCAGGCCCAGCGGGCCGAGGCGCGAGATAACGCGGCGCAGCAAAAGCAGGCCTATCAAGCCCGAAGCGAGTCAAAGCGGCAGGATATTTCGCCGCGGGAGCCGGAACGGGTCGAAGTCAAAGCGGCGGAGCCGGTCCAGCGGCCGGAGCAACCGGCGGCGATTCGTACCTCCCGGCAGGAACGGGCGGTGCGCGAGGCTCCCGAACCGGTGGCTGCGAAACCGGCACCGACGGTTCGAGCACGAGAGGAAAGAACCGTCCGCGAGGTTACTGAACCGGCGTCAGAGCCGGCCCGGACGGTGCGTACGTTTGCAAAAAAGGATACGAGCCTCGAAGCCGGCCGGCCCGCTTATCGCCCGGCGGGGACGATACAAATTGATCCGGTCGTGCGAAAACCGGGTAAAAGACCACAGCCTACCCCTATCACCGTGGTCCAAAAAAATGTGCATGTGGTGCAGCCGGTGGTTGTGGTGGAGCGCTATACCGGTATGGTTCATGTGGAGCGGGCGCCCGTTCCCGTCTATGAATACAGTGAACCCTGTTATGACTATGATGAATATTATCCGGAGGAAGACGCATACAGCGTTTCGGACAGTGAAAATTGCCTCTATAAAGGCGGCTACAGCTATTATAACGGGAACGGCGTTTATATCCATCAGACCGGCATTCCGGCGGCTGCCGATGAGGGGGTGATTTGGGACGCTGATCCGGTGGGCGGCAATTTTGTGCGTGTTACGGGCGCGGGAGGGGGGTATGAAACCGGGTGGTACTGGGGGCCGCACTGGCGGGGGCAAGTATTGCGCGGCTGGCTCAGCCCGTACCAATATTACCGGGTGCGATACTATTGGCATCATTGGGGGCCGTTTTGGCGGTCCTGTTATTCCTTGCCCTGCTGGGTGGGATTCGGGTACTGTTTCCTGTCGTTTTAACCCGGCGGATTAGTCGCTGGGAAAGGGGGGGAAATCACTGGAAAATTTGCCGCGGACCGGATATAAGGGGAATCTGGTTCGAGCAGGCCTTTATCCTGTTTTGTGTTTTTCAGCAGGCATAATGAAGGAAAGACAGAAAAAAGAATCGAAAGTACTGAAAACCCTGGCGGAGTTCGGCCGCTATTGGCAGTTTGTATTTCATGTTCTGACGGTCTGGCTGACCTCGCCGCGCCAGGGGCAGGCGGCGGCGGCCCGGGGGCGGATCTGGGCGCAGATGTATGAAATCGGGACCCGCAGCGTGCCGGTAGTGATGATTACGGGTGCATTTGTGGCGATGACGCTGGCGATCCAGAGCTATTCGCAGTTGCGGGGGCTGGGGATGCAGGAGCGGCTGGGCAGCCTGATCAATATATCGGTGGTGAAGGAGCTGGGGCCGGTGCTGGCGGCATTCATGCTGGCGGGTCGGGTCGGGGGCGCCTTGACGGCGGAACTGGGCACCATGCATGTTACCGAACAGATTGACGCGGTGCGGGCGATGGGGGCGGACCCGATTCGGTATCTGGTCTGGCCGCGGTTTCTGGCCTGTCTGTTGTTGACCCCGATTTTAACCGTTTATGCGGACGTGATGGGGGTTTTGGGCGGTTACGTGATCAGTGTGTGGCATTTCGGGATTAACAGCGAGGCCTACTGGCGGTTCAGTGCGGATATCGTGGAAAAATGGGATATTCTGGTGGGCGTGACCAAGGGATTGTTTTTCGGGGCCAGCATTGCCTTGATAAGCTGCTACAAGGGCTTCAACTGCGGGCGGGGCGCCCAGGGGGTGGGGCAGGCGTGCACCGAGGCGTTTGTGCGGAGTTTTATCGCGATTCTGGTCTTGAATTTCATGCTGGCGGTGGTGGTCAAGGCGATCTATGAATCGCTGTGGCAGGCGAAGGCGATTCTATGATCAGGACGGACGAAAACGGGATTCAGCAGCGGCAGCCCCAGCCGGGTGAGGAGGGGCAGGAAGCGGTGCGGCCGCTGTATTCGCTGGAGGGGGTTTGCAAATCGTTTGGGAGGGAGAGGATATTGGAGGATTTTCATTTTCGAATCGAGAAAGGCCGGACTACCGTGGTCATCGGTCCCAGCGGCTGCGGGAAGACGGTTATGCTGAAGCATCT
>JAKQBU010000018.1 GCA_029573975.1 Planctomycetota bacterium | reverse complement strand
CGAAAAAGTCGGCAGACCCAAAGCCGCCTATGCTGTCTCGTATGTGGAGGGCCGGGACGGCGACACCCTGAAAATCGATGATACCGTCTTTACCAGCCGTACCCTGAGCCGGCAGTTGGCCGCCGCGGAGCGGGTCTTTCCCGTGGTGGCTACCTGCGGAGCCGAAATGGATGAGGCCAACCCCGCGCAGGGCGACATGCTGAAGGAGTTCTGGTGGGATGCCATCAAGGCCCAGCTTCTGGCGGCCGCCAGCCGGCACCTCAGCGATTTTCTGCACCGCCGCTTCCGGCTCGGCAAAACCGCGACCATGCGGCCGGGCGCCGGCGATGCCTCGGTCTGGCCCATCGAACAGCAGCGCGGACTGTTTGCCCTGCTCGGGGATGTGGAGCAGGCCATCGGCGTCCGGCTGACCGGCTCCTTCCTGATGGTCCCGAACAAAACCACTTCCGGCATCCTCTTTGCCGCGGAGGCGGACTTCCGGAGCTGCCAGGTATGCCATCGCGAAGGCTGCCCTTCCCGCCAGGCCCCCTTTGATCCGAAACTCTGGGCCGCAATTCAGCATGATGACCTGGATACTCAATAACGGGGGCGCCGGCCATATTGCGGATTCCAGCAAACGGCATTCGTTTGAATTCATTCCTGGAATGAATGAATATCGATTTCAAGTTGCCAGGTCCGAATCCGCCGCCTGCGCGGTATTCAAAGGGTGGTAAAAGAGCGCGATACCGAAAGTAAGAGGTCCCAGCCGGCCGCAAAACATCAGAAAGATCAGGACCAGTTTGCCGATATTGCTTAACGTCGCGGTGATGCCGGTGCTTAGTCCCACCGTCCCTAAGGCGGAGGCCGCCTCAAAAATATAATCGTCAAAAGCGCCTTTTTCCGTCAGCTCCAGCAGATAGATGCCCAGCAGCAGCATAAGAAGATAAAAGCCAAGCCCGGCCACCGCCGTCCAGACCCGTTCCAGCGGAACCACCCGATTCCAGAAACGCACCTCCTTTTCGCCCCGGATCGCACTTCGCATCACCCCGATTACCGCCGAAAAGGTCGTGGATTTGAGGCCGCCACCGGTCCCGGAGGGGGACGCACCAATCACCATCAGCACAATCAGAACCAGAAGCGACGCCTTTGAAAGCGAAGAAATGCTGACAGTATTGAATCCCACGGTGGTCATGGATGTCATGGCCTGAAAAAAGGCCGCCAGCAGCCGTTCGTCGGCCGGTTTGGAACGGATGGACGGTTCCGCCGCAAAGAGCAGCAAAGTGCCTGCTATCGTTAGCCAGAACGTGCTCCACAGAATAATTTTGCTGGTCAGGGTAATTTGCTGAATCTTGCCCACGAGGACCCGCCAGCAGTCCACGCACACAATAAAGCCGATCGCCCCCAGATAGCTGAGCACGGAAACCGTGCTGTTCAGCCAGAAATCGTTGGCAAAAGACTCGAAGCTGTTGTTATAAAGGCTGAATCCGGCGGTACAAAAGGACGAAATACTGTGAAAGATGGCACTCCAGAGCGGCGCCGGCATAGCGGCCCTCCGGAAGACGAAATAGAGTACGATAGCCCCCAATAGTTCAATGGCCACCGTAAACGTAATAACACTGCGTATAAATTTGTCGATCCGGAAGGAGTCGGGAAGACTGAAAACCGTTTTGCTGATATTGGTACGGGCGGGTGACAATTCCGATTTGCGCGAAAGGATGACAAAGGACCCGAAGGTCATATAGCCGATTCCTCCGATCTGGATCAGCAGAAGGATCACGACCTGGCCGGGTACCGTATAGCGGTCGGTAATGCTCACCGTGGCCAGTCCCGTCGTCGAAAGGGCGGAGGTGGTAATAAAAAGATTGTCAATTGCCTTCACGGGCTGTTCTTTCTGAAGCCAGGGAAGGCTCAGCAGCAGCCAGCCGATCAGAATATAGGATAAATACCCGATCAGTACGATCTTGGCCGGATGCAGTCCGATCAGGAACTGATAGATTCCCGTAATTCGTTTGTGTAATTTCTGGTTCATATACTTCTTCTCATGCCCGGTTAGAAATCAGCCCTGGTTCTCCGCATTTCATGGTTTAGGGAAGGATAGGCCGTTGTTCAATGGCAAACATTATACCCTCATTCCCTTTCCGGTCAACAGCCGGAATCGGCTGGTTCTCCTGCCGGTCCCACCCGTGTAATTCCCTGTCTTGCCCCGCCCTTTTCTGTCCATAATCGCGTAAAAAAACCGCCTAAATATGACGGAACCGCCGAAAGTCGATATTGACACAATAGTGTTCGGCACATGATTTGCTCTTTTCCAATCTCAGCAAGAATTTCGGCATCCAGGGAGATTTCGGGAAAGGACATAACGGGAGTTCTGATTATTTCGGCGCAGCATTTACGGCCGCCTCGGGGAAGGCGGGAACCGGCCTGGCCGGCTCAATCCTGTTTTTGCAGCCGGGCGATATGGGCCAGCAATTCCTCCTCACTGGCCATGCCGCTAAAGTACCAGCCGATCATCTCATAGGTCCGCAGGGTCGGTTTTTTCCCCGTCCACAGGCTGATCAGCATACAGGCGATCATCGCGGCATACATCTGCAGTTCGATGCCGTTGCGACTCTGGCTAAGCAGATGACGGCAGCCCAGCACATGCTTGAAAAACCGAAAAAATATCTCAATGGTCCAGCGGCGTTTATAGATCGTCGCGATCGTTTCGGCGTCCAGGTCAAACCGGTCTGTGGCGATCCACAGCAGGTCCCCCTGGGCCGGACCGCCGCGAACCGTACAATAACGTTTCCTATTCGGAGTACATTGCACGGCAATCAGACGCAGGGGGGTCTGCAGCGTGGTGGCGGGGTTGCCGCCCAGCCGAACGGTTTTGTCCAGCACGATGCCGGCGCGGCGGGCCTTCTCGCTCACGGGGTGATCCTGGATCTCCTGCCAGACGGCATTATCGCAAATCCGGCAGACAAACGAGCTTTGGGCCTTCAGAATCTCCTCAAACAGCCGATATTTGGCATACCCGCGATCCAGGACGTACAGGCGATGGGGCTGCAAATGCAGGCCCAAAATGGTCTTTTCATTGCCGTTGGCGTCCGTAACCTCCATATCCACGGGTACCCCTTTGAGGATCTCAAACTGGGTATGTACCTTAATCCCGTTGCGGTCGCTGCGCCAGGTGGCCCAGGCCATATTGGCCACCGCTTCGATCAAGGTGCCATCCACCGCCGTCAAGATGCCGTGGGAGGCATCCAAACCGGGAATCCGGCAGACCTGGGGCAACTGGCCGGACAATTCCAGAAGAATCTCTTTAAGTAGTTCACTGTCAAAGACCCGGGCCGCCTCGGATAAACTGCCCAGCGATGCGCGGGCACAGCCCAAAAGCCGCTGAACCTTGTTCAGTTCGCTGGCCTGCTGCAAGGCCCGCAGGGAGGTGCAGATCGGATTAAACATATACAACAGCAGCAGCGAGACATACTGGTCCATGTGCAGCGTGCGGTTGTGGGCCCGATCCCGCCGGCAGCCGGCCTCCTGCAGACGCTCCAGCAGGCCGGATAACATCTGGAAGTACTTGAATCCCACCAACTGGGATTCCTTGATTTTTTCACGTTTGGCTCGCATATTCGACATTAAAACACAACCGAAAACAGCGCGCCACTATAAAATAGGTAATTTGGTAAAATATTTTTTGCCCGATAAAACCTAGCAAAACGAGTGCCGAACACTATTGGGCAAAACATAGTAAAAAGTAAATGAAGTAGGCACGTGACATTTTACAAAAGTTTGAATGTGCGAAGGTGAGAATGTGCGAAAGGGGGTGGGGGAAATTTGAACAAAAGGTAAGGAAGGTCGCAAAGGCTGGCGCGGGGAAAAAAGGAAAAGAGGCTGGCCACACCGCCTCGAGGTTGGAGGGGTGAGACGATTGGTCGGGGGAGTATTTTCAGCTCGGACGCATGGAACACCGGTTTCCCCCCGTAAAAGAGAAGTATGAGGCTCGGTACTGTTGGCGGTTACCGGCGGGAAAAGGGTGGGAAAGATTGGGGTTGCGGAGGGACGGGGATTGTGTTATAATAAAAGCTCAGAAAATGATGGGACATTTTGATTTTGCGGCAGCAGGCAGCTCGGTCAGGAAGAATAGCTGGGTAGTGTGTTTGTATGGAATTAAGGCAAATGGTTATTTGGCAATAAGTTATGGTGATTTTGGGAGAATAATAAAGCCTGAATCCGGGGCCTTGGCGGAAAGGTCGGGAATAGGTTGGGTTATAAAAAGTTAGATTGAGATTGGAGGTTGTGATGAAAGATTTGGGATTTCAGACACGAGCGGGATTTTTATTTTTGGCGGTGGTTTTGGGGATGGTGCTGCCGGTTTATGGGCAGTATGGGCCGGGGACGGGGGAGCCGGATACTCCGTATGAAATCTGGGATCCGAACCAGATGAATGCCATAGGGGCGAATTCGGGGGATTGGGGCAAGTGTTTTAAGCTGATGGCGGATATTGATATGTCACGATTTGCCGGGACCCAGTATAACATCATTGGTAATTCAACTACTAAATTCACCGGCACATTCGATGGGAATGGGTATATTATCAGTAATCTGACTTATACAACAACCACAACTAAAAATTATGTTGGTCTATTTGGTTATACACAGAATGCTACTATACGAAATCTGGGGGTAAAAAATGTCCATCTCTCATCTGGTGGATCTTCTGTCGGCGGGCTAGTTGGGGGGAATGATGGTACTATTAACAATTGTTATTCTACTGGCTCAGTTAGCGGAAGTTTCTCAACCGGCGGACTGGTGGGAAGTAATGCTGATACAATCACCGATTGTTATGCAACCAGTTCGGTCAGCGGAACTGGATCGGGTAATTCTGTCGGTGGGCTGGTAGGAACTAATAGTAATATAATAAAAGGTTGCTATG
>JAKQBU010000434.1 GCA_029573975.1 Planctomycetota bacterium | reverse complement strand
TCCCGGCAAATCGTCGCCGCCGATATTGTGGAGGTTATGCCCATACCCGGCAATTATGTGACGGAATTCCTGGCCGCCCGTCTGGCGTATAAGATCATTACCTTTGCGCAATTGCGGTAAAGGAGTTGTTCCGTACCGATTGCCTTTTTCCCAGGTGCGGCATGCTGTCGTTTTGCTTTTGAATCGCTTCCCGGCAGTGACTTCCGCCCCGGTTTTACTTCCCCAGGTTCCCCATATCATACACCAGCAGCATTTTCCGCAGCAGCAGATAATTTTTTCCCTGATATTTGGTAACCTGTCCCGTCACGCGAAACAGGCTGGATCGGCCCGAACGTTCCACCACATTTTCCATCACCTCCAGCAGGCGGGAGGGATGGATTATTACCGGCGGCTCCGCCATACTGTTTGCATCCGTTTCAAAGGCAAACAGCCAGCACTGCAATTCCGGATCGAATACAATCCGGCCTACCCGATCCACCACCATATGGCCGTCGCGCCAGATTGCCGGACTGTAGCCCCCAATGGCGAAGCCCTCTTCCTTTGGAGACTCTGCCGGTTGTTCCGGTTCCTTCTCCGGAGTAGCGGACAGCGAATGGGTGCGCGGGATTGCCTGCAGGGCTGCCCGCAAATCAGCCGGAAGGGGCGCCTCCGCAGGAGATTCCGACGGAATATTTGTCTCCGGTTCGGAAAAGTCTTGCGGATCCGGATTCAGCGAAAGCCGGGCCTCCAGGGTATTGGCCGGTTCGGTCTGTTTTTCTTTCCCTTTCTGGATGTCGCCAAACATCGATTTTTGGTAGATATGGGTCGGCAGAATAAAATTGCGTTTGCGGTACGCGGTGATTTCGCCCCAGATACGGAAGGTGATGGTCAGATCTGTACTGTTGCGGCAGACCTCCTTCATTTCGGTTAGCTTTTGGCTGGGCAAAAGCTCAATCGGCTGGAGAAATTGTTCTTTTTCCTCTTGTTTCGGGGATTCTTTCTGCCCCAATGAGCTGTCAAAAACCAAAAACCAGCGATTATCCTGCGGGGAATTCACCAGCTTGGCGGACAAATCGGCAATCCGATACCCTTCCGGCAATAACCGTTTTTTTTCCTCCGGCTGGGCGGGAAGCCCGGCTTTTCCTTTTTCGGCTGCTTTCGCTTCCGGTTTCTGGGTCTTGACGGGTTCTGACGCAGGCGGCATTTCACCAGAAACGGCGTGAGGAAACACCCACAAAACCAACCCGACCAACCCGACGAACCCGACGAACCCGACGAACCCGCCCAACCTGATGAAAGTATCAATCACTGGTAATTTCATGAATTTGATTTTCATAACGGCAATTATATCCTTTTTAGCTAAAGGAAGATTCTCGCAAAATTTTGACGATTTCGCTGGGATTGTCGGCAAATTCTACGGACGTTTTAGCGTTTTTGTCACACAATGCAATGGTTTTAACCAGGTTTTTCCAAAAATCGGTTACGAATATTATCGGTCGGGGCGGCAGAAAGTGTTTATTGAT
>JAKQBU010000569.1 GCA_029573975.1 Planctomycetota bacterium | reverse complement strand
GCCCAACTGGCCCTGGAATATATGCTGACCGTGCGGCAGCGAGCCGGGCTGCTGGAAACCGGCAAAATTGCCAAATTGGCGGCGGAGGAAAGCCAGGCCGCGGCGGACAAGACCTACCGGGACACCGCCATCCGGCTCTATCAGGGCCTGAATCGAGTGATAACCTCGTATGTGGATTCACAGGATCCCCAGCAGAAAAAAATATATATCCTCTGGAATGAATCTCAGCCGTAAATTGTGGAGAATACCATGAAACGCTTTGGAATGGTCTGTCGCGTGAAACCGCAAGGGGCGGAAAAATACAAAGCACTGCACGCCCAACCCTGGCCGGAGGTGCTGAAAATGATTAAACAATGCCATATCCGGAATTATTCGATTTATGAAAAGGACGGCTTCCTGTTTTCCTACTTCGAATATGTCGGCAGGGATTTCGACGGCGATATGGCGAAAATGGCGGCCGATCCCATCACCCAAAAATGGTGGGACACGGTCAAGCCCTGCATGGAACCGCTGCCGACACGAGCGGAAGGGGAATGGTGGGCAAACATGACGGAGTGGTTTCATCTGGAGTAAACGGGAAAGGATTGACCCATGACAGGAATACTGTTAGCCCTGCTGGCCGGCGTTTGCACCGGCTCCTTTGGTTTCCCCATGAAATTCACCACGAAATGGAAATGGGAAAATACCTGGAGTATGTGGACGGTCTGGACCCTGCTGGTGGTGCCCTGGGTCATCGCCTTTTGTGCTATTCCGGATTTGTTCGAGGTTTTCCGCCAGGCCGGCTGGGCGGCCATCGGCTGGGTGTTTTTGTTTGGCTTCATCTGGGGCTTCAGTGCCATTGCCTTCGGCTTTGGCATCGCCTATCTGGGCCTGGCGCTGGGGTATTCCCTGATGATGGGGCTGATTATCGTGGTCGGGTCTCTGCTGCCGCTGTTTACGGAGAACTTGGATACAGTCCTGCAAAAGAGCGGCCTGGCGATTATCGGCGGGGTAGTAGTCATTATTATCGGGATCGCGATCAATGCCTGGTCAGCCATCATTAAGGAACATGATTTGACGGCCGCCTCGACTCCGGCGGAAAAACCGGCCGAAAAGAAATCGCTAGGGAAGGGTATCCTCATTTGCCTGGTCGCCGGTTTCACCGGTCCGATGCTGAACTATGCCTTTATTAAGGGCGGCCAGTTGCAGACCGCCGCGGAACTGCTGGGAGTCAGTAAAACACTGGCGCCCATCTCGATCTGGCCCATCGCCCTATCCGCCGGTTTCTTCACCAATCTGGCGTATTGCCTGTGGCTGGTGAAGAAAAACCATGTCTGGCATTTATACCGGGCCGAAGGAACCAGGCGCTATTACCTCTATACCCTCATCATGGGCCTGTTATGGGCTGGTTCGATTGCTATTTTCGCGATGGCCTCGGTAAATCTGGGGGAAAAATCCGGCCCCTCCATCGGCTGGGCGGTGTTCAATACCATCGGGATTTTCTGGGCCAATATCCTGGGGATTCTCTCCGGCGAATGGAAAGGAGTCGGGAAAAAGGGCTTGACGGTCATGGCGATCGGACTGGCGATATTGCTGGTTGGTGTTGGCATCCTCGGCTGGGCCAATACCCTGTCAAAATAAAAGTCTAAATAGAACAGGAGTAATTCAAATGAATCGTCGTAATTTTATCAAGGTATCAGGAACCGGCCTCGCTGCTGCTGTCAGCGGCGGTTCCCTGATCGGCGGTACCGCCAGCCGGGCATTGGCGGAAGACAGCAATCCCCAAAAAGGCAGCCAGCGACTCAGCCTCCAACAACTGCAAGCCTGGGAGGCGTTGGCCTATGGCATGTTTATCCACTATGGCATGAGCACCTATGTGGAAAATGAACTGCCGGACGGCAAGGCCCCGCCCAGCACCTATGCCCCGGATAAGCTGGATGTGGACCAGTGGGTCTCCGTCGCCCGTGATGCCGGCATGAAATATGCCGTGCTGACCGCCAAGCATGTGGCGGGACATTGCCTCTGGCCCAGCCAGCATACCGATTACACCGTCGCCAACAGCGGCAATACCACCGATGTGGTGGAGGCCTTCGTCAAGTCCTGCGAAAAACGGCAGGTCAGGCCGGGCTTCTATTATTGCTCCTGGGACAACCATAACCGCTTCGGCAGCAAGACCCCTTCCGATGGCGGCGGGTGGCAGGAAATGAATTCCTTCCCCAAAACGCAAATCGAAAACCTGCCGCCTTATACCACCTCCCTCTACCAGAATTTTCAGACAGCCCAGATTACCGAACTGCTCACCAAATACGGCCCGATTCTGGAAATGTGGGTCGATATACCGGGCGTGCTGGGGCGCGGCTATCGCACCTTCTTATATAACCATATCGCCCAGCTCCAGCCGGATATCGTGATTATGATGAACAGCGGCTTCGGCGACGGCATCCAGTACGATGTCTCCTACGCCTGGCCCTCCGATCTGGTGGCCATCGAGCGGGGCGTACCGCCGGAAGCCGGCTATCCCAAATACCGCACGATAGAAGGTAAGGAATATTATCTCCCCGGCGAAGTCTGCGATCCGATCGGGAAAAACTGGTTTTTTGTGCCGGGTGATAAGCCTCGTCCCGATGAAGAACTCTTGAATATTATGCAATCCTGCCGGAAACGGGGAGTGAACCTGCTGCTGGATGTCCCGCCGGACAAACACGGAGTGATTCCCGAGGAAACCGTTCAGGCCTTGCTGCGGCTGCGTAAAAACGCGGCTTTATAGCTGGAAGGAGTCATATCATGAATGTGGATCGACGAGGATTTCTGACTAGAACCGGATTTGGCGCAGTGGCTGCGGCGGTTAGCGGTTCGGTTTCTTCAACCCCAGTCGCCGCGGCGGAAGCCAGCGCAAAACCGGGTGCCCAGCGGTTGAGCATCGAACAACTCCAGGCATGGGAAGCCCTGCAAT
>JAKQBU010000558.1 GCA_029573975.1 Planctomycetota bacterium | reverse complement strand
TCCCCCAATGAAAAGCTCAACATCGCCGGTATCGGCGTCGGCGGCAAGGGCTTCAGCGACATGCAAAGTGTGCAGGGTGAAAATATCGTCGCCCTCTGCGATGTGGACCATGCCTACGCCGCCCACGCCTTTAAGGAATTTCCTCGTGCCAAGGTCTATACCGATTACCGGGTCATGCTGGAAAAGCAAAAGGACATCGACGCCGTCATCATCGCCACTCCCGACCATACCCACGCCGTGATTACCATAGCCGCCCTGAAGTCGGGCAAGCACGTCTTCTGCCAGAAACCGCTGACCCATTCCATGTACGAGGCCCAGCAGGTGGCCAAAGTCGCCAGGGAAACCGGCCTGGCCACGCAAATGGGCAATCAGGGCCAGGCCTCCGAAGAGGCCCGCGTCCTGGCCGAACTCATCTGGGACGGCGCCATCGGCCCCGTGCGGGAGATTCACGGCTGGTCCAACCGCCACCCCGACATCTCCCCCCGCGGCATCCCCCGGCCCACGGACACCCCGCCCGTCCCCGCCACGCTGGACTGGGACCTCTGGCTGGGCCCCGCCCCCGTCCGGCCCTATCACCCCTGCTACACTCCTTTTTCCTGGCGCGGCTGGTGGGATTTCGGCTGTGGCGTACTGGGCGATATCGCCTGCCATAACTTCTCCGCCATTTTCAAGGCCCTGAAGCTGGGCTACCCCGCCAGCGTGGAAGCCTGCTCCAGCAACTATTCCTGCCCGCCGGAAATCCAAAACGAAACGGCTCCCCTCTCCTCCGTGGTCCGCCTCAACTTCCCAGCCGCCGCCGATCGTTCCGCCCTGGTCATCAACTGGTATGACGGCGGCATGATGCCCGCCCGCCCGGAAGAACTCGAACCGGACCGGCAGTTAGGCGGCGGCGACGGCATGTTATACGTGGGCGATAAGGGCAAGATCTGGAACCATCGCCTGATTCCCGAAGCCAAAATGAAAGAATATGGCGCACCCCCCAAGGTGCTGCCCCGTTCCCCCGGCCATTATGAGGAGTGGATCGCAGCCTGCAAGGGCGGCCAGCCGGCCGGCTCCAATTTCGTCGATCACGCCGGCCTCTTGACCGAAGTGGTCCAGATGGGTGTCATCGCCCTCAAGCTGAACACCATCCTGTACTGGGACGCCGCCGCCAAACGCTTCACCAACAGCGACCAGGCCAACCAACTGATGAACCTGCCGTATCGCGAAGGCTGGTCCCTCTAATGGTATGACAGTTGATACCCGACAAAACCTCCGCGCCACCCTTGGTCAAATAGCGTTTTTTGTCTGTGCTCTCCTGTTATTGGCCCTGGGTCTGTGCTATGGGTTTCAGCCGGATCGCTTTGCTGCTCTGACCATCTACCCGCCGTGGTTCTGGATTCTGCCGGCGGGCATATTCATCCTGCTGGCCGTTTGCTGGAAGAAACGATTCGCCTTGGGTCTGGCCATCGCCTGGTTAATCTTTATCGTGGTTTTTGTCGAACAGGTGGTAAGTATCCCGCGCAGCCTGTGGATTTCGCAGGCTGCCTGGCAAGCTGCCCGGGAAAATGGTCAGGCCCTGCGCGTCATCTCTCTTAACTGTAACAGCCAGCCGGAAGCGATGGAGACTGCTTTGGAATTTGAGCCTGATATTCTTTTGCTGCAGGAGCCGCCGGCCAGAAAGGAAATGCTTGCGGTACTGGAAAAGCATAGTCTCTCGAATCATTTCACGCAGGATTATATCGACACCCCGATTATTGTTACCGGCGATATAGAGCCGCTCCCGGTTGCCCCTGACCACCGGATATTCCTATCGAAGGCTTTGGTTACTATCTCCGGCCTGCCCTCCTTTCAGGTAGTCAATGTGCGACTCTCGCCGGCGGAGATTGGCATGAATCTATTTTCCCCTGCCTGCTGGCGGAATCACCACGCGAACCGGTTATTGCGCCGGCAGGAAATGGAGAAGATTTTACAGGAGATTTCATTCGATGGGCCGGTGATTCTCGGCGGTGATTTCAACACCCCGGCTCATAGCGGGGTGTTCGACCGCCTCAAACCGCAGTTCCGCGACAGCTTTTCTGCGGCGGGAATCGGCCTGGGCAATACGATTATAGAGTCCCTGCCGCTCTTGCGGATCGACCAGATCTGGATTAGCAACCATTTTAAGGCCGTTTCCGTCCGTTCCCGGCCCTGCCCCAGCTCCGACCACCGCCTGGTGATTTGCGATCTGATTCTTCCGCCCTCCTCCCGCAAAATAACCAAGTAGCACAGGCGTCTTGCCTGTGATTTCCCCCATTTCCTTTTCCGCCATCCAGGCAGCGCCCTGAATGTTCTTCCCTCTTTCCCGCGAATCAGCAAGCAGAAGAAAAATCCCGAACGCCGCCGCCCGGTAAGCGTAGTCAGAGGGTGGGGGCGGCGTTCGGAAGCGCATAAACCTATCCGAGGGATAGATTAGGATGAACCATTTCGGGAAAACGGTCTCCTGTACATATTCTGTCTGTCATTGACATTTCAGAAGCCGTTTATAAGACCGGGCTGCCCAATCGAGGTTAGAATTATTTTTTGTATTTTTGAAAAAAAAATATCCCCTTCCTGGTTGGTGGAAG
>JAKQBU010000535.1 GCA_029573975.1 Planctomycetota bacterium | reverse complement strand
GTTATGGGAGAGCGGGAGCTGTTTTTGGAAGTTACTATGGATTTTTGGCTTATTCGTCAAATCAGGTTAGACGGCCATATTGCCAGAGTTCCCTTACAACTCAAAAGGAGTACCGTTATGGATACCATCAGGAAGATTGTGTGCTGTTTTGTGCTGATTGCCCTCCAGGCCCAGGCAGTTCAGGCCCTGACCATCGCTGAAAACGGGCAAGCACAGGCTGTGATTGCCGTGGCGGCGGGCGCCCCGCTGCCGGAACAGCACGCCGCCCAGGAGCTGGCACGGTTCCTGGGCCAGATTACCGGGGCTGAATTCGCCCTCCAAAACCAGCCGGCGGAGGACCGGCCCTGCCTGCTGGTGGGGGCGGACATGGCCCGGACGGTCGATTCGCAATTCAAGCCGGAGGAGCTGGGGCAGGACGGGATTGTGATTCGTACGGTGGGTAATAAAGTGATTCTGGCCGGCGGCTATCCGCGCGGCACGCTGTACGCGGTTTATACCTTTCTGGAAGAGCAGCTTGGCTGTCGCTGGTGGTCGTCCGCCGTCAGCACCACCCCCTCCCGGCCGACCCTTGTCCTTTCCGATTTGAACCTGAAATATATCCCGCCGCTGGAATACCGCGAATCGTTCTGGACCGATGCCTTCGACGGCGACTGGGCCGCACGGAACAATTGCAACGGCGCCTCCGAACGGCTCGAAGAAAAGCACGGCGGCAAACATATCTACGAAGGTTTCGTGCATACGTTTTACCCCCTGATTCCGCCGGACCGATACTTTCAGGATCACCCCGAATGGTTCAGCGAGATCAACGGCAAGCGGACCTTCGACCACGCCCAGTTGTGCCTGACCAATGAGGAAATGCGGCTGGAACTGGTTAAAAATCTCAAGGAGCGTTTGCGGAACAATCCCGCCGCCACCATCGCCTCGGTATCGCAAAACGACTGGATCGGCAATTGCCAGTGTGCCAACTGTGCCTCCCTCGACGAAAAGGAAGGCAGCCCGGCCGGCTCCCTGCTCCATTTTGTCAACGCCGTCGCCGCCGACATCGAATCGGAATTCCCCCATGTGGCCATCGATACCCTGGCCTACCAGTACACCCGGACCCCGCCCAAATTTGTCCGGCCCCGGGCCAACGTCATCGTCCGGCTGTGCAGCATCGAGTGCTCCTTCAGCAAGCCGCTGGCCGATGAGCGCAACGCCAAATTCCGCGACGATATCACCGGCTGGGCCCCCATCTGCAGCCGGCTCTATATCTGGGATTACACCACCAACTTCAGCCACTATCTGCTGATCCACCCCAATCTGCGGGTGCTGGGTCCCAATGTGAAATTCTTTGTGGATCATAATGTCAAGGGCCTTTTCGAGCAGGGCTGCTACAATACCTATGGCGGGGAAATGGCTGAACTGCGCGGGTGGGTTCTGGCGAAGCTGCTCTGGAACCCCAGCCTTGACGGGCAAAAGCTGATCGATGAATTCCTTGCTGGTTACTATGGCCCCGCCGCCCCCGCTCTCCGCGAATATATCGAGCTGACCCACAATGCCGTGGAGGCCTCCGGTGACTGGCTGGGCTGTTTTTCGGGATTGGACGCCAAATTCCTGACCTTCGACCTGCTGAACCGGGGGATAGGGATTCTCAAAAAGGCCGAACAGGCGGTGGGGAGCGATCCCGATCTGCTGCTGCGGGTCCGGGCGGCGGAACTGCCTATTCTGTACGTCCTGATTATGCGCTGGGATGATATGCTGTATCAGGCCCAGCAGGCGAAAGTTTCCTGGCCGTTTGCCCAGGCCATCGACCAGGTTTTTGAGGAATTCAAGGTTATCGCCCAACAGAAAAATATTACCCGCCTGATGGAGTGGCAGGAAGGCTACGGTGTGCTCGAACAGGCCGTTCAAAACGCCAAGACCAAACAGGCGGAGGCGGAAAAGGAGATCTGGTAAGCGGAGAAAGCGGTATCGGCCTGCCGGCTGGCAGGCCGCGGTCAGGGCAGGGAAGCTGCCGTATCATGGGAAGCGGGCGGGGATTGGAAAAACCGCAGCCGGCAGCAGGGGGCACCCCGGCAGATTTGCGACTGCAATTCATACCGGATCTCCGGCCCGAATTCCGCGGCCCACCCGGCATATTCGGCCCGGCAGATTTTATCTCCTATTTGGCCGGCCAGATGTTCCCGCCCGGCCTTGCGGAGCAGCGCGAGCCAGGGGCATTCGGTAATCTGGAGGGTAAAGCCGTCCTTCTCGCGGGCGGCGGAAAAGACCAGGCCGTCGATCTGGAGCTTGCGGGTGAAGCACTGGAACAGCGCTTCCATGCCGGCGGACAATCCGGTGAGGCTCTTGAGCTGGCGGGCCTGAATCTTCGGCAACACCTGCCATACCTTCTCATCGATCCGCAGGGCAGTGGCAAAGTCAAATTCCTCCTCCACCTTCATAAACCACAAGCCATCGACGGCGGTATAGGACCGGTGGAGGTATTCGATGATCTGGTCCTTTGTTAGTTTCATGGTTTCTCTCTATTTCTCCAGCCATTTTACCTGCGGCTGGCATATGATTCCATAGCAGCATAACACCAGGAAAAATGCAATAAAAAAACCTGGGACCAGATTTCAGGTCCCAGGTTGACGATTTGCCTTTTACTGGAGTTTAATTATATATTAAAATCCCGGCCAGGTAAAACCCCAGTAACCACCGCACAGTTGCTTGATTCCGTTTGTTGTACTCTGGCGAAGCAGATATTCTTCAAAACTCATATCGCCGACATGGCCGTCAAAATAGGCCATATCGCCCTTTCCTTTTCTGGTATCCATCGTCCCACCCTGAATGTTTTGCAGTTCACCCGAAACCATATGATACCGGCCGATCGAATCCGCGCCCGAGG
The DNA here is from genome assembly GCA_029573975.1 of Planctomycetota bacterium. Next base: position 5,775 of record JAKQBU010000535.1, on the reverse strand, counting down.
CGGCATTATATGGATCAGCAAACAAGGATATACTGTTATCCCAGGCAGCGCCGTCCTGTTCGTCCTGTTCGTATAGCATGAAAACGTCATAAGGAGACGGCTTAATCAAATCCGGATTCGCGCGACAGGATTCCCGGTCAACCGCCGATCCATCATTCCCACAACTATAACCGGCTTGCCCGTTTAGAGAATAGCTCCACATCGGACCGGGAGGATTTTGGCCGTTCTTGGTATTTCCCGGCCAGCCCCAGACATAACCACCCCGCAAACCTGAATCGATTTTTGGTTTGGGATTCATTTTTTCACTTAAGGTTGGGCAGGTATAATTTTTTGCGGAATTGGCATATTCCCAGATATACCCGTATTGAAAACCCATCGTTAAAGAGCCTTTTGGTCCTGTAGTTTTGGTAATCCAGTCGGCTGCCGGATCACCCTGGGGACCCACTTCATCGAATTCAATCCCCCAACCGGGGATTTTATCCTTATGGTCTTTGGCGTATTGGAGAGTGCCAAACGCCAGTGCCCTGAGGTTGGTTTTGCAGACCGTCATGCGGGCTGCATCCCGAATCATGGAGAGGGCGGGCATGAGGATGGAGACCAGAATCGCGATAATCGCGATGACGACCAGGAGCTCGACGAGCGTAAATCCTTTTGTTCTTTTGGTTTGCATTTTAAAATCCTTTCTTTTCACTCATTTATATTACATTTTAACTTCCATTACTTTATTTGTCAAGTGTCAATTTTTAGGCAAAAAAAACCTGGGATTAAATATCCCAGGTCTAAAAATTTTATTTCTCAGGATTAATCCCATCCACCAAAACCCTGATAACCGCCTTTCAATTGCAGCGTACCATTGACTGTGCTGCAACGTAAGATATATTCCTCCAGACTCATATCGCCGACATGACCGTCAAAATATACCAGATTACCGTACCCTCTACGGTTATCGAAAGTACCTGAAACATCAACACGGATTTCCCCTGATACCATATGATATCTGCCGATCGAATCCTCTGCGTTACTATTCGTAGCATATGTCGGATTGAACAAAGAGACACTGTTATCCCAAGAGGCAAAGTCCGACTGATCCTGTTCGTATAACATGAAAACGTCATAAGGAGAGGGCTTGACCAGATCCGGATTGGCACGCCACTGTGAATCTTGCGCCCCGGTCATGCCCGGTTCCCCGTTGACCGAATAGCTCCAGAACGGTCCGGCTGGATTGTTGGGATAATTTTCCGGCCAGCCCCAGACATAGGGAGAATGAGGAGGATTGCCGCCACTGATTCTGGGTTTGGGATTCATCTTAGCATTCAGAGTGGGGCAGGCATAATTTTGGGCGGCATTGGCATATTCCCAGATATACCCGTATTGAAAACCCATCGTTAAAGAACCTTTTGGACCTGTAGTTTTGGTGATCCAGTCGGCTGCCGGATCGCCCTGGGGACCCACTTCATCGAATTCAATCCCCCAGCAGGGGATCTTTTCTTCGTGATCTTTGGCGTATTGGAGGGTGCCGAAACCGAGGGCCTTGAGGTTGGTTTTGCGGACAACCATGCGGGCAGTATCTCTCATTCGGGCGAGGGGCATGAGGATGGAGACCAGGATCGCGATAATCGCGATGACGACCAGGAGCTCAACGAGCGTAAATCCTTTTGTTCTTTTCGTTTGCATTTTAATTTTTCCTTTCTTTTCTATTGTGTGATGACATCTTAGCACAAGCACATTATATAGTCAACAATAATTTTTAGGTAAAGCCGCTGGGACGGATTGCATAGAGGAGACAGTGAGGATAAATCTTTGGATGAGGAGGGAAAGAGTGATTATGCCAGCGGTCCTGGTTTACCATCATCGCTTCGCTGGGCCGGGCAGCACCGGGACGGGTCGGGGCATTAAACAGGTCCGGATCGAGATTTACGTCATATTCGATGATATTCCGCTGGCAAAGCTGCCAGGTTAAGTTTTTGAATTTGCGGATTTCGCACTTACGGATGCGATTTTCAGCGTCAATCCAGAGATAATAGCGGGTGTGGGGGGAGTAGTAGGGATCGTAAAGGACATAACAGGTGCAGAAATCGCCGTCGATTTCTTCGTCTCCGAGCGGGCTGCGGTCGATATGGCGGCTGAATCTTTCTACGATGGTGAGGAGGAAGTCCATTTTTGCCGGGCTGTGAATACTTTGGAGCTGGAGGGAGTTGCCATCGGGATACTGAAACCAGCGGTTTTGGCCATCATCGACGATTTCACTGACTTTTTTGCCATTCTGCCAGGACTGGGCTACCAAACCCTCCCGGCGGTCATACCAGAGCTTGCACAGGGTTATTTCCCGGTCGTCAGAGATGTTTTCCGTTACCTGGTAGAAGCGATCGGAGCTTTCGACGGCCTGTTTGACCTGGCGATAGAACGCCGGCTGGGTGCCGGCATTCAGAACCAGCCACAAGCCGAAAACCAGGGTGATGCTGGCGGCCAGGACCAGGGCCGGTTTGAGAAGATAGGTAAATGGGAGGTTCCCTTTAACCGGCAGGCCGGGGCGGGAAGATGTGCTGTTGCGAATCCGCTGCATGACATCTTCCGCCAGGGAACCCTGACCGATGAGTGTTTGCCCCAGCTCATCAAGTTTTCGTGCTATTTTTTCATTTTCCGGATTCATCGATCCAGTCCTTACAATATACCTTCAGCTTTTTGTAGGCTCTCGCCAGCAGTTTGGTCACGGCGCCGCGTGAACTGCCGATTATTTCGGCGATCTCCTCATCGGAGTGACCGTCAAAATGCCGCAGCACGACTACCAGTTGCTGCTGCTGGGGCAGTTTGCTGACCGCCTGCAGCAGGAGTCTGGATTCCTCATCAAGCTGCGTCCGGCTGATAGGGGCCGAAACTGCTACCGGGCGGTTCAATCGCACATATTTACTTTTTTCTTTCCGTAAGGTTAAGGCCTGCCGACGGGCAATCTGGAATAACCACCATCGGAAGGTTTCTGGTCTTTTCAGGGCCGCCAGGTTTTCATAGGCCTTGTAAAAGGCCTCCTGGGCGGCATCCTGGGCCTCATCCCAGTCACCCAAAATCGCGGCGGCTATCGAACGAACCACATACTCGTAACGCCTTATCAACGGAGTAAACGCTTCCGGGTTGCCTTGCAGCACTGCCTGAATTAACTCAACGTCGGTCAGCAAAACCTTATGTTCTCCATCCAGGGGAGCGTTTTTTTTCACTATAAAGACAGCGCTCCTGGCCATTTTGGGACGCGAAAAATTTCAAAATTCGAAAAATTTTTATAAATACTTAAATATAAACACTTTACATTACCAAAAAAATTGGCATTTTTAGTATAAATTTTTTGGGGGGCCTTTACAAGCCAATTACGGGTGGGAAAATCCAGCTGGATTATTTGGGTCTTTTTACCAGGTGCCAGGTGCGGCCATCGGCGGCGATCAGGTCGTCGGCTTCCCGGGGGCCCCAAGAGCCGGCGGGGTAGGTGGGCAGTTTTTTGGTTTGGCTGGAACAGCCCTGGAGAATCGTGTTGAGAAAGGCCCAGGCGGTTTCCACTTCGTCGTCGCGGGTGAATAAGGTGGAATCGCCGAGGGCGGCGTCCAGCAGGAGCCGTTCGTAGGCGTCGGGCGGTTCCTGGCCAAAGGCCTGGCTGTAGCCAAAGTCCATTTTATAAGGATCGATTTTCATGCCAAGGCCCGGCTCCTTGACCTGGAACTGGAGGGAAATCCCCTCGTTGGGCTGGATGCGGATGGCCAGGATGTTGGGGGGCATGGGGCCGAATTTCGGGGTGTTGAAAAGGACCCGGGGGACCGGTTTGAAATGGATGCCAATTTCGGTGATGCGGGCGGGCAGCCGCTTGCCGGTGCGGAGATAGAACGGCACCTCGGCCCAGCGCCAGTTATCGACGAAGGTCTTGAAGGCGACAAAGGTTTCCGTGACCGAATCGGGGGCCACGCCGGGTTCGTCCAGGTAGCCGGGGATGGTTTGGCCCTGATAGCTGCCGGCGGCATACTGGGCACGCACTACGCCGTTGGCAGCGCATTCGGCGGGGATGGGACGCAGGGTCTTGAGGACTTTCACCTTTTCGTTGCGGACGGAGGCGGCATCCAGGGAATTCGGGGCCTCCATGGCGACCAGGCAGAGCAGGTGCATCATATGATTCTGGACGATATCCCGCAGGGCGCCGCTCTGTTCGTAATAGGCGCCGCGCCCTTCCACGCCGATGGTTTCGCTGACGGTAATCTGGACATGGTCAATGTAATTATGGTTCCAGATCGGCTCAAAAATCATGTTGGCAAAGCGGAAGACCAGCAGGTTCTGGACCGTTTCCTTGCCGAGGTAATGGTCGATCCGGTAGATCTGGCTTTCCTGGAAAGCGGCCTTGATAGTCTGGTTGAGTTGGCGGGCGGAATCCAGGTCGCGACCGAAGGGTTTTTCCACAATCAACCGGGACCAGCCGCCCAGGTCCGGATGAGGCTGGGAAAATCCTGCCTGGCGAAGCTGTTCCACCACCGGCGTAACCGCATCGGGCGGAGTGGCCAGGTAGAATAAGCAGTTGGCGGAGGTGTGGTTTTGGCGGGCAGTTTGCTGGATTTTCTGCCGCAGGGCCAGATAGCCGGCCGGGTGGTCATAATCGGCCTGGTGGTAATGGATATGGCGGGCAAACCGTTCCCAGGCGGCGTTATCGAGAGTCTGGGATTTGACCTTTTCCAGCATCTCGCGGAGCCGGCGGCGAAACGAGTCGTCGTTATATTCATGCCGGGCGAAACCGATGACGGAGAAGGTTTCCGGCAGCAGGTTTTGCTGAAAGAGATGGAAGACGGCCGGGATGAGCTTGCGGCTGGTCAGGTCGCCGGAGGCGCCGAAGATGACCAGGTGGAAGGGTGGGGGGGTATTGCCTGCCGGGGCAGATGGGATGTTGCTTGAGCCGTTCATTCGGGCCGCCTTTGCTGTCAGCGATTGGACGACAATGCTTATGGAAATACCAAAAACCTGCTTGATAGCATAGCACAAACCACCCCCCAATGCCAGATGGCAGTTGCGGTTTTATTCAAGCCGGTACAGGTAGATGATTTTGTCATCGTCCACGGCATAGAAGTCCTTGAGGCAGGCTTCCTGGAGGTAGCCGATGGATTCGTAGAAGCGGCGGGTGGAGATATAGCGGGGGTTTCCGGAGGTTTCCACGACGATCAGGCGGCCCTGGCGGTTTTGAATGCAGGTATGGGCGTAGTTCATCAGGGCTTTTCCTATGCCGCGGCCCTGATATTTGGGATCCACTGCCACCCAATAGATATCAAAGGTACCCAGGGTGCAGGGGGTTTGGCCGAAACAAAGCCAGCCGATGGTTTGGGCGCCTTCGGTGGCGACAAAAGACTGATAATCGCCCTGTGGCCCTTTGGCCAGGGCATCATCGAAGACTTCTTCGGCGATCACCAGTTCGCCGGGCCGGAAGAAGCCGGTGGCGTGCAAAAGGGCCATTACAGGTGCTTTGTCTTCCGGTCGGACGCGACGAATTCCTTTTACAATGGAGTCATCAGGCATAGGTATTTCTCTTGCTAAAAAAATCAGGGTATTCGCTGGGAGGTGTTATTTATTATGGTATCAATAAAGGTTGCATAATTTATACCGGCGGCGGCCAGGGCGGCGGGGAAACCGGCATCGGGGGAGATATCGGGATTGGTATTGACCTCCAGCACAAAGGGCCGCTCCCGGTCGTCCAGCCGGAAGTCCACCCGAACATAATCCCGGCAGCCCAGTGCCTCCCAGGCGGCCAAAGCCACCTGGTGC
>JAKQBU010000529.1 GCA_029573975.1 Planctomycetota bacterium | reverse complement strand
AAATTCATTTCTATCGGCTGCGAGCAGTAGTAGTTATTGGGATTATTGAAATCCCACGTTCCTTTTGTTACCTGCTCAATCAATTGGTCGCAGGTAATGGTCGGCCGATCATGGCTGGTGTTGTATCTCCGGTCCCAAACGTCGTTCTTGCCCAAGGTAAAGACCAGCGTTTCTCCATCCGCCCAGACCGAGGCGCCCAGATCCCCGTTGCCCAGCAGCAAACCGAATAGAGGTTCGCCAGCCGGTTGTGCCATTAGGAAATCGTGGCTGGATACCACATTTTGATCGGCCAGGGAAGCTCCGGTTAACAGGACGGGCATATTCAAATAAGCCAAAATTATGAACCATACGAGAACCAGTTTTATTTTCATCGTTTCAACTCCATAAACTTCCAGCTTATATCGGAATACTGAAAAATGGTGCCCGACAGTCGCTGCTGGGAACCCGCCAGATTGCCATCGGGGCCTTTCCCGGCGGCCAATTCCGTCCACGAGTATTCCCCATTTTCGTAATCGAAGGTTTCCCCATCGTCATCGTACAGCAGAAAACGGCCGGGAGCTGTGCCGTAATGCCGAACCTCCAACGGCAGGATTTCCCCGGTTTGCGGGGTGCGGAGCTGCGGGGGAATCATGGGGATAATTCCGCCATCGGGTACAAATAACGGAATTTCCTCCAGTTTGGCTTCGATGGTAATGGTTTGATTTTCCCCAGCCAGCTTACCGGTATAAAAATCGTACCACTTTCCTTCCGGCAGGATAACCGTGCGGGATGTTTGGCCCGTGAATACCGGCGCCACCAAAAGACACCCGCCCAGCATATACTGATCTTTAATATCCTGTCTCAGGGCCAGCTTATAAGGATTTTGCGTATCATCCAGTTGCCCTTCGATGGCTTTCTGTTGATCCCGAAAGCCCTGCACCAGCGGCATCGGGCGAATAGGGGGGGTACCGTGAAAATGATATTCCGCAAACGTGGAATACAGGTACGGAAGTAAACGCATTCTTAGCAGGGCCGCTCCTTTGACCGCCTCAAATACCTCCGGATAGGACCAGGGCTTGGTACCGCTGCCCCAGGCATTGATCATCGCCAGCGGCGAAAAACAGACCGACTGCATCCGCCGCAGCCATTCCTCGCCCGTGGCCGAATCCCGCACCTCCGGCGTCCAGAGCACTCCGGCAAAGCCCGAATTAATCAGCGCAGTGATAAAATCTTCATGCCGGTAATAATCATTATACAGGACAAAGGGAAAACGGCAGCCGCCGGCGTTCGAGGCCCGCACCAGCCCGTAGGTGCGCCGATTGATTTTCCGGTATTCAGCCATCAGCATATCCTGCATGAGCAGCCCGTAAACCTGCCTCATCTGCTCCGCCTCCGTTCCCGAAGGAAAGGCGGCCGCATCCGGCCATAAAAATTTGTCATATCCGTCGCATTCATCGATCTTGAAACCCGCCACACCGCCCTGTATCAATTGCCTGCCAAAATAATCGGTAAAGATACCGCGGGCTTCCCCCACCGTATAATCCGGCACAATCCCGTTCCAAACCGTATGGGTACCGGCATAGGGCAGCATCCGGTCATATAGTATAGATGCAGGAGCGATATAGGGATTGATCCACAAATTGATTTTTACCCCTTTTTCTCGCAGGGTTTGCAGGAAAGCTGCGGGCTGGGGAAATCGACCCGGATCCCAGACATACGAGCAGGGATAAGACCGGTCCATCCAGCCCGGTTCCAGCCCGATAAAATCCAGAGGAAAACCCTGGTCGGCAAAAGCCTGTACTTCCTGTAAAACCTCCTGGCCCGAAAACAGCGTATGAGTCCGGTAGGTGAAGCCCAATCCCCACTTGGGCGGCAGGCAGCCGCCACCGCCGTACAGATTGTACTTCTGGACTACTTCCAGCAGCGAGGGGCCGCAGAATACCAGAATTTCCGCCTTCTCCGCCGGGACCAGAATTTCCACCGCATCCGATTCCGGCATTGCTTGCCAGCCGGCATCCGTATTCCGGTTAAATATCCGGGGCGGATGGGGGCTGTCAACCCGTACCGCCGTTCCCGCATAGACCGTAAGGTATCGGGCGGAATTAATCAGTACCCCGTACCCCTTGCTGGAAACATAAAACGGTACCGGTGCATGGGTCCGCCCGTTGTCCTGCCCGTCATAGTGATCCACGTGCAGATAATAAATAGAACCTCTTCGGTTCACCTGCTTGAATTGCAGACCCAGCCCATAAAGCTGCTCTTCTCGTTCGAGAGGGAACTTGACATAGAGCTTTCCCTGCCGACGGGTAATGGTTATCTCTTCCGGATTCAATGGAAACGGCGTTTCCGGAAATTCATTGATTCTTGCCAGGTTGGGTGTAATCCCTGCCGCATCCAGCAGATTGATTTTTTCCTTTTCCCCCTCGGAATATCTCCAAACTCCATGCGCCACCGCCTGCCAGGCCGTACTTTCCTTTGCGGTTACTGGATTCGGCATAACAATCCCTATGGCGGTAAGCAATAGGAGATACCTTTTTATCAGAATTCGATGTTGGGTACTGTCATGCACAACAGATTCCTCAGAGACAGAAATCACTTAGTTCTTGTCCGAAGTTGAGAGTTTTTTATACGTTATGAGGGCCGAGCCGGGCTGGTCCTGGATGGTAATGACCAGACCTTTTTCCATCAGCTCCCGGCCGGTCATTTTCGTGTTGCCGGGCACATCCAGATTCGTCAGGGTGTACGTAACGTCGGCTTCCAGCTCGTTGGGTTTGATCTGCAGGGAATCCCGGCCGCATTTTTCCCGGCGAAACGCCTGAATCATGCCGTCAGACCGGTCGGGTTGGTCGGGTTGGGAGGGTTGTGTAGGTCGGTGGAATTGCCAGGCGATCCAATCGGTAGTGAGGAGACTGTAAGGCGTCATCGGATAATAATCGCCGAGGTAGCAGTCGGCCACCTGCCGCCATTGCCGGATCAGCCGCCGGTAAATATCCCAGTCCACTTCGTTCTTGCGGATATCGAACTGAATCCCAAAGGCCGGGCACATGTAACTGCGGGTCTGATAGAGATATTGCTGCATATTCAGCATCATATTATGGCCGAAATACGGAAACCAGGACGCGATCCCATACGTATGCCCCTGATTGCCATTGTCACAGGCAGGGTGGCCGGAAAAATCCTGATAATCGCTGCGCAGCAGGGGAACGGCCCGCCGCAGGGTTTCCAGATCATTGCGGCGGCCGCCGCCGGCGCAGGAATCAATCCACAGCCGGGGATTGCGGCGGAGCAGTTCATCCCAGAAAGCTAGGTACCCCTGGACATGCAGGTTTTCCGTAATCCCCTGGCGGTCCGGCGCATCATTGGCCCGCCAGCGGCCCAGCGGCGCCATGTTAAAGTCCTGCCGATACACATCGATCCCTTCCTCCCGGAGCAGGCTATCGATGCGATCCATCAGCCATTGCCGGGCCGAAGGAACTCCCAGATTGACGATGTATTGCTGGCTCGGATCCCACGGTATCTTTAACAGGGCATCGGGATTACTCTGGGCCGTAATGGACCAGGGGTAGGCGGATTCCGGCTCAAACCAGGCAATCAATCCCATATTACGCTGGTGTACATAATCACTGATGGCCTTGAGTCCGTTGGGGAACCGGTCCCGGTCCACCATCCACTGGCCCTGCCCGCCGGGAAACCAGCCGGCGTCCATCCACCAGTAATCCGGCAGGGCTTCCTGTTTGGTTAATTCATCAATGAAAAATTTCTCGATCTGTTCGTTATTGTTGCCCCAGCGTAAGGTACCGAAGGTACAATAGGTCAGAATCGGTCGCAGCGGTTTATCGCCGAGCTGGCGCGGCACATTATGGGCCAGCATCCAGCGGCGCCACAGGTTTTGCGACCGAACCGCATCTTCCCCTTTCCAGAACAACAGCACCATCAGCGGGCTGCGCACCTCTTCCCCGGGTTTTAAATAGAAACGCGTCAGCTCCTGCCCGGCGGTAATCCGTAAATCTTTATCAGAATTCCGCTGGAAAAAGGCCGACCATTGTCCGGTCCAGCCGATGGCCAGAATAACGCCGCCGCCCGGCCCGGCCATATTAAAATAGGGAAAGGCCATATCGCAGGGCCGCCCGCCGTCCGGCGCAAACCGCCGGCGCATATTATGTACCATGACCTGCTCATAGGGCGCATAGCTGTCGGGCATGCAGGCGTCTCCCTGGCTGCCGCGCAGGATAAATTCCCCATCTTCTCCACGATGAAGTATCATATTTAAACCCTGAATATTCTCCAGGATCGGAGTGTCTTTGTCACCGGTATTCTTAAAGTAGAGCATCCATTCCACCGCCGGAAAATCCCGGTATTCGACCGCCGCGCAGCGGAAAACCACCGCTGTGTTGGGATCGGTATAGGTAAGCGTATGTTCGGTTCGGTTCTCATCCAGTTGGCGACTGGCCCGCTGAAGATTCCAGGATCGCAGACAATCTCCGTATGATTTGCCGTCATAGGTAAAAGAAAAGAAATCCTTTCCGAAGGTGAACCGGTTTTCCAGGGCCGGTTCTGATTCCTGTTTCCCTTCAAAATGTACAGCGGCAAACCGCCGGGCCTCCGCCATTTCTTCAGGTACCGGTGTGACAGCACAAGCCCATTGGGGAATTACCAGCCAGCCGGCGAACACTAGAAAGCAATCAATACAGAATCTCATCCTATGCACTCCTTTCATACCATCCGGGCATATATTGTACTATTTTTTGCCTGGAAACATAGTGATATTATGATCATTTTCGCTCTGGTTTTATTTCTGACTGCACAAGCTATTGGTTCCCGGCATATACCCCATACTCCATCCCCGCTTCGACCAGGGCCCGGATGTTGTCATAGGGCGTCTCATCAAAAAAGAAATCGGTGGTGGATAGGATAAAATTGCCGCGCTTCTTGATTTTCTGAACCACCTCTTTCACTCGCTGGCGAACCTGCTGAGGGGTGGCCGTCTTCATAAACTCCACCTGGTCGATATTGCCGCGCAAAACCATGTCCGGCCGGAGAATTTTCAGGGCCTGGTCCAGGTCCACATCCCCAAAGGGCGGCGGGGTCAGATAGCCAAA
>JAKQBU010000526.1 GCA_029573975.1 Planctomycetota bacterium | reverse complement strand
TTTACTGGAGCGAACCGATGATTTCGGTTACTTTTTTACAGCGGTGGCGAATGAGATACGTTCGGATCCCGTCGATGATCTGAACCAGGCAGGAGGGCCGAACCAGAACGGCGGTACCTACGGAAACGGCAGTGGCCCCGGCCAGTATAAATTCCAGGGCATCATGGGCACAGGTAATCCCGCCCAGTCCAATGAGGGGAATTCCGGCGGGTTTGGCTACCGCCTGATAGACCTGATGGACCAGATAGAGAGCGATCGGCTTGATGGCAGGGCCGCTCAGCCCCCCTACCCGGTTGCCGAGAACGGGTTTTCTTGTTTCGATATCGATGGCCATACCGGTGAAGGTATTGACCAGACTCAAGACATCGGCGCCGGCATCGACGGCGGCCCGGGCCAGAAGAGTGATGTCGGTGACATTGGGGGTCAGTTTGACAATCAGGAGGGTATCCGGACAGGCTCTGCGAACGGCACCGACCAGATCGGCCAGGAGGCGGGGGTCTTTGCCGAAGGTCATGCCGCCTTCGCGGACATTGGGGCAGCTTACGTTCAGTTCGAGTCCGCGGACTGGTTCCATCTGGTGCAGCCGGGAAGCCACCGCGACATATTCCTCGATGGTTTTGCCGGCCACATTCACAAATACAGGTACAGGTACAGGCAAACGCTGCAAAAGGGGGATTTTTTCTTCACAGAAAAGCTCCAGTCCGACATTGGCCAGGCCGATGGCGTTCAGCATACCGGAATGGGTTTCGCAGGTCCGCTGGGGAGGGTTTCCCGGGCGCGGTTCCAGGGTGATGCTCTTGGTAATAAAACCGCCCAGCCGGGTCAAATCGACGAAATCGCGCAATTCCATCGAGTACCCGCAGGTGCCCGAAGCCGTCAGTACCGGATTGGCCAATTGGACCTTCCCCAGGTGCACCGAAAGATCAGGCTGATTAAATGGCTCCATGGCGTTTCGTTAATCCCAAATGATTTTTTCCATGTCAAAGACCGGTCCATTACTGCAGACCAGCTTATATTTCCCCGCGGTTTTGTCTGGTTCGGCTGCGGCAGTTTTTACCGCAACCACGCAGGACTGGCAAAGCCCTATTCCGCAGGACATGTAGTTTTCCATACATACCTGGCCAGCCAGGTTCTGTCGCCGGGCCAGGTCGGCGACCGCTTTTAACATCCCTTTGGGACCGCAGGCGTAAATGGGGGCCTGGCACCAATCCTGGTGTTTTTGCAGAAAGCTCTCCAGCGCCTGGACGACGCTGCCGGGAAAACCGATACTGCGGTCTTCGGTGGCGATGATTGCGTCTGTCTTGCTGCGGGAAAATTGCTCCAGTACGGCAGCGGGAATCAGGGGATCGGATGGCAGCTTCGCAAGGTTTGCGGCAGCTTCAAAATGGCTTTTCGTCCTGGCGCCTGCAAAGCCCAGCAGACTGGTGAAGCCGGCCTGAGACAACTGGTCGGCTAGAAAAAATAACGGCGGCAGTCCGACTCCTCCCCCAATCAAAATCACTTTTTCGTTCGGATTGCCCGGCAGGGAAAAGCCGTTGCCCAGGGGACCGAGTAAATTGATGGAGTCTCCCGCTTTTTGACGGGAGAGCCAGGCGGTACCCGGCCCCAGGACCCGATAGATAATTTCCAGAAAGAGACCCTCAAAACCGGCAGGTTTTGCGTCACTATGCGGTCTAAGCCAATGGTAATTTTTGCTTATGCCGGCAATGCTGAACGGGCGGCGCAGCAACGGATCTGTTTGCCGAAAATCATTCAGGTCCCGGCAGGCCACCTGGATAAATTGCCCGGCCTTTGCCTGGGCGAGGCAATCGGCTGGCTGGCCGGCCAAAGCCAGCAATAAGGAATTATTGCCGTCTCCCAGATGAATCTGGTCAGCCACTCGAGCTGTGAACTCGCCGCGCCGGGGTATTTTAGGAGTCTGACCGATCGAATTTCCCATAAGCTTCCACTCTTTTTGGGACCATCATATCAAAAAATTATTTTTATACAAAAAAACTTCCGGAACAGTATGTCAACTGCTCCGGAAGTGCGCCACGGCTAAGAAATTCGTTCCAGAAGAGGTTGGCTCTTCTGAAAACAAGCCGCATAATTCGATAAACCTGCAAAGAGGTTTCTTTCTCCGTTTAACGAATCTAGTATAACAGGAGGTCAGAAAGCTGTCAACGAAAGGAAAAAAATTAGCGGAATCGGCTTGTTAATACCTTAAGTATTTATTATACAATACTTTACGTATGTACTTCTGACTGTTTTTTCCCCAAAAAAGTCGGATTGTCAAAAAATATTGAAAATGTCATAAGTATTTATTATTTACATACTTATATATTTTTACCCAGAAAATCAGGTCTTTCTCCGAATAGCCAGCATCAGCTCAATTTCACCTACCGGTCGTTCCAGTTGCTGGGCAATGGCCACAGAAGACATCCCCATGTTTTTGAGCTTTAGCACCTCTTCGACCAGGGGGTCGTTGTTTTTTCCCTTTTCCGGCAGCGGCTGCGGTTTGAATTCCACTGGGGGTGAAGAGCGAATCGGAGGGGAAGTAGGTTTGGCCGCAGTTGGATTTTTGAAATTCGTCTGTCCTTCCATAAGATGCTGGAGGGCTTCCATTTTCTGGTCAGCCTGGTGCAGAAGCAGGTCCATTTTAGTCAGCCGCATATCCATTTGCCCGTTGATTTGACGGGACAGATCGGCTAGCTCCGCCATCAATTCGCCAATCTGGTTACAAACGTCCCGCCCCCGGGTTTGCTCTTGAATCCGCTCCTGGACAGTCAGGCCGTCTCGC
>JAKQBU010000388.1 GCA_029573975.1 Planctomycetota bacterium | reverse complement strand
TTGAAACGGGGACAGTTGATTGGCCCCGCCTGATTGCGCTGATGACCAGCGGGCCGGCGCGCATTTTGGGGATTGCCAAGGGCACCCTGGGGATAGGATGCGAGGCGGATATCACTATTATTGATCCCCGTCATAGCTGGGAGGTGGAGGTGAGCCGGTTTTATTCGAAAAGCCGCAATTGTCCGTATGACGGCTGGACGCTGTGCGGCCGGGCGGTTTATACGATTGTGGGAGGAGTCATTCAATTTCAACTCAACCGATGAAACTTGTGCTATGCCTTTTTTAATCGACGGCTACAACTTGTACCATGCCTTGCGCAAATATTCGGAAGAGTGGGCGGACACGATGCCGCAGGCTATGTGCCAGTGGATTGAAAAGGACATGAATCGAATCGGGGATTGGGCGATTGTCGTCTTTGACGGAACGCGGCCGCGGGGCAGTTTTTCGCAGGAAGATGGGGAAAAACATGTGAGTGTACTGTTCAGCGGCGGGGGAAAAGATGCCGATAGCATATTGGTAAGCCTGATCCAGAAGAATACGGCCCCGCGGCGGCTGATCGTGGTAAGTTCCGATAACCGGCTGCGGACAGCGGCCCGGCGGCGCAAAGCAACCTCGCTGAGTGCCAATGAGTATCTGCTGGCCCTGACGAAGCGGCAGGAGAAAAAACCGGTGCGCAGCCGGGAACCGCGGGAAAAACACCAAGGCCTGGTTCCCGGCCAGGCCAGCCACTGGATGGAACTGTTTGGTTTTGAACCGGAGGAACCGGATTGAAAACCGGCAGTGCAAGGTATTATGACAGACACGAATGTTAAAATACTATATGTGAATGCCACAATGCGATGTTCGCCGGCGCATGGGGTGCATATCCGGACCTTCGAAATCGGACGCCAGTTAAAAAAATGCGGTACGGTTACTTTTCTGGGCGTGGATAAATGGTTCGATGAGAAGACGCTGGCGATCGCCCGCCGGGATTTCGATTCCGTAATTCTGCTGGAGATGCAGGAAAAGAACGTACCCAAATGGCTGGCCAGGGTGCATGGCAAATACAAACACCATTGGGCCAAATGGTGCTCGGATCCGGTGTCGGGAGCGGATCAGAACTATTTTGATCGATTACTGGCGGACCACGATCTGGTCTGGTTCCACAGCTTTTATACCGCGGACTGCTTCCGGAAATTCCGGATTCCGCGATCCACTATCGACATCGATGATTTGAATTTTATGAAATATCAGTGGAAAGCCGGGTGTGCCGGCAGTTTTCGGCAGCGGTTTTCGGATCAGGTGGTTTCGAGCCATTGGAAACGCCGCGAGATGGGGGTGCTGGAGCGGTTTACCCTGGCGGCGGTTTGCAGTGAGGCGGACCGGCAGGTGTTGGGCGGGGGAGAACGGATTCATGTCATCCCGAATGGTTTTAAGAAACCGGCAGAAAAACCGGTCCTGGGAAAACGAGATCCGCTGCGGCTGGGGTTTATCGGGGCGATGGCGTATCCTCCCAACCGGGACGGTCTGGAATGGTTCGGCCGGGAGGTCTGGCCGAAAATCCGGCGGGAGATCCCGCAGGCCCGTTTTCGGGTAATCGGCAAACTACCCGCAAACGCGGATTTTCTCAATCACCCCGGATTTGAATCGCTGGGTTTTGTGGAGGATCCCGGCGACGAGATCGCCGCCTGGTCTGCTATGGTGGTTCCCCTGCGGTTTGGTGGAGGAACGCGGCTGAAAATTTTAGAGGGATTCAGCCGGATGTGCCCGATGGTTTCCACTCCGATCGGAGCTTATGGGATTAATGTGTCCAATGGAAAGGACATTTTGCTGGCAGAAAGTGCGAAAGATTTTGCGGAAAAATGTATTCAGTTGCTAAAACAGCCGGAGCTGAGTTTGCACCTGGCGGAGCAGGGATGGAATTTGTTTCAAACACAATATACCTGGGACATTATTGGCCGGGCGGTAGAGGCCGCGGTTCAGGATTGCCTCCGGCGGTGCCGCCCGGAATAGGAATTTCCCTTGTCTGAGATAGAAACAAAAAAGAAGATTTCCGAAGAAAAGAAAAAAATACGGATCAGCGTAGTCATTCCAGCCTATAACGCGGAAAAGTACATCCAGAGATGTCTGGACAGCGTATTGGCACAGACACACCCCGCGGATGAAATTATTGTGGTGGATGACGGCTCGACGGATCACACGACGGAGAAGGTAAAATTGTACGGCCCGGCGGTGCGCTATCTGTGCCAGGAGAACGCCGGGGCCAGCGTGGCACGAAACACCGGTATTCAGGCCGCCCGCCATGAATGGATTGCCTTTCTGGACGCCGATGATGAATGGCTGCCGCGTAAGCTGGAATTGCAAACCGAATTACTGGCCGCCAATCCTGATTTGGTCTGGTGTGCGTCCAATTTTATCCTCTGTTCCTGTCAGCAAAACCGGCAGGGGCCAGCCATGAATCCATTAACGGTAGATCAGCTATTGCTGAATACTAAAGCCTTCAAAAGTTATTTTCGAGGGAAATTACTGGGAGTTACTTTCTGGACAGGAACTATGTTTATTAATCGAGTTGTGATCGAAAAAGTCGGTCTTTTTGATCAGTCGCTATTTCGAGGAGAGGATACAGATCTTTGGTTTCGTATTGCTTATCGGTGGCCGGAAATCGGGTATATCGGTGAACCTATGGCAATCTATCATATGGACATACCTGATAGTAGCACACGACGATATGAGAGTCTTAAAGAAATGTCCGCTTTAGTAAAAAAACACATAAAACTTTCTCGAGACTATGGGCAATTAGATGAATATCTTCCATGTGCACAGAAAAATATTCGCTCTTGGATTCGTAGTTCATTATTTGATGATAGAATTTATGAAATTAAAAATGCTCTAAGGAAATTCGGTATTTATTTGCCAAAAAAATATATATTTTACGTTCGGTTATTGATTATTTTCCCAAGGTTGACCACAATTATTTTACATTCAATATCTTGGTTTGTAAGAACCTTCAAATTGAGAAAGAAAATTATTCGCAAAAGGGTATTGGAAGTTTCCCGATAACAGATGAAAATAACAGGCAATCATAATTCTCGCTTGGATGAAACTGTTTCTGTGATTATTCCCGCATATAATGCAGAGGCTTATATCAGACGTTCTATCGAGAGTGTTTTAGTACAAACCTATCCGGCTAATGAAGTAATTATTGTTGATGACGGATCAACGGATCATACAGCTGAAATACTAAAGAATTACATGCAACAAGTGCAATATATTTATCAGAATAATGCCGGCGCAAGTGCCGCACGAAATGTTGGCATCAAAAGAGCAACTAGTAAATGGATCGCTTTTCTGGACGCCGACGACGAATGGATGCCCAATAAATTAGAAGAACAAATTCAAGTTGTGACTCGAAACAAAACTCTTGTATGGATGGGGGCGAATTACTATACTCGCTCCTCTATCAATAACCGATGCAGTCCCTATACGATTCCTGCAAAAATAGAAAAGTTATTGTCAGGCAAAGAGTTTTTTAATGACTATTTTGCAATGGTCCTTTCCGGTATAATGCCTTGTACTGATACAATATTGATTAAAAAAGAAGTATTTGATGAGATAGGTTATTTTGATCTAAATTTGCGGAGAGGTCAGGATACCGATATGTGGATGAGAATTGCTTATCGTTGGCCTAAAATAGGTTTTTTGTCCGTGCCATTGGCAACCTATCATATCGAAACAGATCGCTATTTAATGCGAAAACAGATTTGCATGCATACAATGTTGAATTTTTATGATAAGCATTTGGAGCTATCTGCTAAATTTAGCCAGTCGAATAAAGTTAAACCAGTATTGAAACATATGATATCGATTACTATACGTGGTCTACTTTTCCAAAATGGCAGGGATAATATAAGGCTTCTTCTAAAACGATATCAAAATCTTTTTTCGATTCGATATAAAGTATTTATATATATACTTACTATATATCCCCGCTTTACGACTTGGGGTTGTCATGCCATTTCCCGGTTTATACGGTTTTTCAATCTGCGCCGCCGGGTGGTGCCGCTGCCGAAAAAATTGAAATAGCGAATCAAACCGCACATCCGGCGGCATAACCGCTGGACCAGGCCCATTGCAGATTATAGCCGCCGAGCTGGCCGGTCACATCGAGGACTTCGCCGATAAAATAGAGACCTTTGACCTTTTTGGTTTCCAATGTTTTCGAGGATAACTCGCCGGTGTCGATGCCGCCGAGGGTGACTTCGGCTTTGGCATAGCCTTCGGTGCCGCCGGGCTGGAACGGCCAGCGGTTGATGCTGTCGGCGGCCCGGCGTAACTGGGAGAGGGTACACTGGGCCAGGGGTATTTCCGGAAAGAACGGCTGGGACCAGAGGCGGACCATGCGGCTGGGCAGGTAGTGGGAAAGTATGCTTGGGATGGCGGCGGAACCGTTCGTTTGCTTCCGGTCCAGCAGGAGTTTATAAACATCGGTTTCCGGCAGCCAGTCGATGGCGATGATATCGCCCGGCAGCCAGTAGTTGGAGATTTGCAGGATGGCCGGGCCGCTCAGGCCGGTGTGGGTAAAAAGGATATTTTCGCGGAATGTTTTATTTCGACAGGTTACGGCCGCCTCCACGGAGATTCCCGTCAGCTCTGCCAAAATACTCTGTTCCGGGGGATGGTACAGCAATGGCACCAAGCCCGGCCGGCAGGCCGTAACCGCCAGACCAAATTGCCGGGCTATCTGGTAACCCAAATCACCGGCGCCAGCCTGCGGGTAACTAAGGCCGCCGATAGCCACAACCAGCGATTCAGCCGCAATAGTTCCCTGATTGGTAGTAATGATAAACTTATTTTCTTTTGTGATTGAGTGAACGGAACATTCCAGCAGAAAGGTCACCGGATGCTCTCGGCACAGATCGATCAGCATTTGCACAATATCTTCCGCCGAACGCCGGCAGAATAACTGGCCATGATCCCGTTCTTCATAAGCAATATGGTGTTTCTCGATAAGGGCCAGAAAATCAGCAGGTCCGAATTGCGCCAGGGCGGATTTACAGAAATGCGGATTGCTGGAGATATAATTGTCAGCGCTGCAATGGCGGTTGGTAAAATTGCATTTGCCGCCGCCGGACAGCAGGATTTTCGTACCCAGCCGCCTGGCCCGGTCCACCACCACGACCCTTCGGCCTCGCTGACCGGCCTGCTGGGCACACATCAGACCCGCCGCCCCCCCACCCAGTATAATTACATCAAATGCTTTTTGTTCCTGATTCATGGTATAGAAATCGGTATAAAAAACCCCCCGGACAAACCGGAGGGTAGTAATCTGTGAATTTAGGTCGGGGTGAATCCCAACTGCTTAATGTTTAAAGTGCCGTTTGCCGGTGAAGATCATGGCGATGTTGTGCCTGTCGGCCTCGTCGATGCTCATCTGGTCCTGCTTGGAGCCGCCCGGCTGGACGATGGAGGTAATGCCGGCCTGGGCTGCCTGGGTGACATTGTCGGGGAAGGGGAAAAAGGCATCGGAGGCCATGACGGAGCCTTTGGCCTTCGCTTTGGCCTGGCGGATGGCCAGCATTCCGGAATCGACCCGGTTCATCTGGCCGGCGCCAACGCCCACCACGGAGTTGTCCTTCGCCAGCACAATGGTATTGCTTTTTACGTGTTTGACTACGGTCCAGGCCAGTTTCAGGTCGCTCATTTCCTGACCGGTCGGCTGCCGCTTGGTGACGGCCTTGATCTGGTCCGGTTCCCAGGCCACGAGGTCGCGCTGCTGGAGCAGGATTCCGCCCACGATGTAGCGGAGGTCATATTCGTCACGATTGATAAGAGACCGATCAATCGGTCCGGTTTCCAGCAGGCGCACATCCTCCTTGCCCCAGCGCTTGCGGGTGCGGATCAGTTCCACCGCCCGGGGATCAAACTCCGGGGCAATAATTACCTCGGCGAAGAAACCGGCGGCCCCCAGATCCTTGCCCCAGCGCTGGTACGATTCGGCAATGGCATCGGCCAGTTCCTCCGTGACCGGGCGGTTGAGGGCGATAATCCCGCCGAAGGCACTGACCACATCGGCGATATAGGCCTTGCGATAGGCCTCGGTGATATCCGGATCGACCGCGACACCGCAGGGATTCATATGCTTGACCACCACGGCAGCCGGGTCATCGAATTCCTTAACCAGCTCAAAGGCGGCGTTGGTATCCATGAGATTGTTGAAGCTGATCTGTTTGCCGCTGCCCAACTGCTGGGCGTTGGCCACACAGGGTTCGCCGGTTTTTTTATTGAGCCGGTAGAATGCCGCTTTCTGGTGGGGATTTTCCCCATACCGAAGCTCTTCACCCCGGGTCGCAGCGATGGTAATCCGCGGAGGGAACGTTTCGCCGGCCTGGGCGGCCAGATAAGCACTGATCGCCGAGTCATAGGCGGCGGTCAGGGCAAAGGCCCGGCGAGCCAGTTCCGTACGGGTGACCGCCGAGACGGCCCCGCCGTTCTGCTTCATCTGCTGGAGAACGGTATCATATTGATCGGGGTTGGTCACGATGGTGACGAACTTGTGATTCTTGGCGGCAGAACGCACCATGCTGGGGCCGCCAATATCGATATTTTCGATGGCGTCCTCGAACGGGCAGTCCGGTTTGGCGACGGTTTGCTCGAATGGATAGAGGTTAACGCACACCAGATCAATCCCGGTGATAGCGTGGTCCTGCATGGCCTTGACATGCTCGGCATTATCACGCAGGGCCAGCAGGCCGCCGTGGATCTTGGGATGCAGGGTCTTGACCCGGCCGTTCATCATTTCCGGAAAGCCGGTGACCTTTTCAATGCCGATGACCGGGATTCCCGCCTCTGCCAGGGATTTGGCGGTCCCGCCGGTACTGATGATTTCGACGCCCATGCCGGCCAGGGCCTTGGCAAAAGGGACTACGCCGGTTTTATCGGATACGGAAATCAGGGCACGCTTGATTCTAATTGGATTACTCATCACTACTCCTGGAACAAACTAAATTATTTCGTCTCTATCTGGGCGGGCATAAGAACCAATATCGTACCTTCTCTGCCGGCCAGAAAAATCGAGGAATCTTCGGTATTGGAGGCAAACAATTGCAGGCTGGGCAGGTAAAAGGAAAGCTCTCGTTTTCCGGTCTGGTTATTCATGATGGCCAGTTCCCGATTAAGGGTAAAGACATAGCTGAGAATCCCGTTTTCCGCCAGTAGATTATGCCCGTCGGCAAGCTGCCAGCGACGGGAGCCGTCGTTTCGGTTGAGACACAAAAGAGCCGCATGTTTGAGCGGCTGATAGATTGCCCCGGCGGTAAGCAGAGGCGGTTCCACCAGCGAGCCGCCAGCCAGATACTTCCAGACCAGTTCTTGCGATGCCGGTTTGATACAATAGAGAGCCGTATCCGCACTGGGTAAATAGCAGAGGTCCTCCGCCACGGCAACACCGGGAACATCACCGGCGGTCGGAACCTTCCAGACCAGGCTGCGTTCATCGGTTTTCGAGATGTATAAGGTATCGTCTTTGCAGACGAAATAGACCTTATCGCCGCTGACGGTCACGGTCCCCGTCGGTTCCGCCGGGCAAAGGGTCTGCCACAATGTGATCCCATCGGAGGCCCGCAGACAGTAAAACTTTTTATCGTAGCTGCCCAGGAAAATCCGGTCTTTCGTCCGGGCCACGGAGGTAGAAACCGGGAAGTTGACATTCATTTGCTGGGTGATTTTGCCATCGGCAAGCCGGATCTGGACAAACGTGTTCCCCACCATATACAGCAGGTTCTCTTCGAAGAAATTTTCCGGGGAACAAATGATATGAGGCGATCCGACTACCGCGGACCACTGGATCAGGCCGCTTTTGGCATCCAGCGCAAACAGGGTATTGGTGTCTGTCAAGACAAACAATCTCCCGCCCCGATAAAAAATGCGCGAAACCACACCGTCTCGTTCCAGGGGTACCGAACCCACCCATCGGGCCTGGAGACCGGCCTTCCGCAGCATTTCGACCGCTATGCCGGCGACCCGCTGAGGCGGCGGAGCGGCACTTGGGCTGGCCGGACCGGGATTCGACTGGGCCGGTACGGACGGACATCCGATCAAGATAAGCAGGGCCGTTACCGCCAGCAGACCCGGCCAGGGGGTAAAAAATGCACATCCTTTACCAATATTATTATTTTTCTTATACACCATGTACCTCCGTAAACCCCAGCAGGGAACTTACAATACCTATTTTGATGGATACCAGTCTGTGAAGTTCAGGCAAGTTCCATTTACCTCGTTTATATCAGCACGCCATGCTGGAACATCCGGCTGGCGTTTGTTCAGCCTCAGGCCAAGCCATCAGGGCTGAGGCGGCTTGACAAAATCACTAAGATCGATTCCGTGAGCATCCTCAAATGCTTGCAGCCTGGCGATGCGGTCCATATCGTCACGTATCCGGTTAGCCAGCTTGAAAATATAAGGTTTGCCGGTCAGCCGGTTTTCCAGGTCCGTCTTCATTGCCTGCCAACTTCCATCGTAAAGCTCTTTCTTTAAAAGAATAAGCATACGCTCTTCCTGGGAAAGCCGGGCTGCGAAAGCCTCGATTTCGCTGGAAATTTTCTGGCCATCCTGGCCTGGTTTGTCGCGGGCTGTTTCGACCGGTTTTTCCGGCGAACCATCACCCCTTTCGGCAGCAGCCTGATCCTCGGCCATAGCCTAAACCTCCTGCTATACCGCATGTTAGCCATGAAAGACGGGTTTTTCAATGGAAAAAAAGTAGTGGATTTTTTCTCTTCTTTTACGGAGATTCCCAGTAGAACAAAAGTGATATAAATAACTGTGGTTAATGGATAAAGCATTGACTAAACTTGCTTTAAGCCCTGATTTTGGTAAAATGGCAATAATTAGTAAAGTGTGGAAAAAGGAACGCTATGTTTTGGCACGGTTAAAAATCCTGAAACGATGAGTTGGAGACCAAACATAATCCCTATATTTCCCAAACTACCTAAATAGCCAAATAAAGCGGAAGGTTATGATGAAAATTCCAAAACAAAGCCATTTCTGGAAGGTACAGGTTTATTTTTTATTCATTTGTGGTTGGAGCCCGATCCCGGTTTTATCTGATTATGTGTCTCTGCCAAGACCGGTTTCGTTTTCCGTGCTGGACTATGCCGATCATGTGGTAGCAGAGCAGGAAAGCAATGACACACCGGAAACGGCCCAGGTATTGGATTTTATTGATGATTTTCTGGCAATCGGGGTAGAGGGCAGCCTGGGCAGCGGGCAGGATGGGGATGTCTATCGGTTTTCCGTCGAGACGGACGGCCAGATTGAGTTGAAGTTCACGGTGGGCCAGGTGCAGGACCAGGCCATAACCGCCCTGACAGCCGGTACGGACCATTGGGTATATTTCATCGCCAACAACAGCCTGTGGCGGAAAGATACCTCCCAGGAGTCCACGTTACCGGAATTCCTGCTGGGATCAGCGATCCTGGCCGAGGCGGCGGGGATGGCCGTCGATGCATTTGCGGTAAATGATTTGGCGGTGACCAATGACGGAATGCTCCTGATGACCATATCC
>JAKQBU010000383.1 GCA_029573975.1 Planctomycetota bacterium | reverse complement strand
CAATCTCTTGAGAATCGATGGTCCGCCCAAAAATCGCATTTTTTCATTCATGTTTTCTATATGTTTTGCCCCACTTTTATACCACTTTAACACGCTTTTTTATCACTTTCTTCATCTTTTGTTACACTTTCTTCAACATTTACCAACTCAACCTAACCATTACAAATTACCAAATTTCTTACCCACCTTACCAAAAATCTTACCCAACCGTTACAACCGTTATAATCCCTACTTTATTATCGGACCATCACTTTCCATGCAAAATAAGCACTTACATCAATTTCCCCAAATCCAATAATAAGGACTTATGACAATTTTCTAAAACGCAAAATAACGACTTACAGCAACACGAAATGACCAGCGGCAGCGGCGGAAAGAGAGGGGTGGAAAGGGACGGGAGGCGGGGGTATAATGGCAAAAGTGTGATTTCGTGAAGTCGTCAATAAAACGTTAAGAAAAGAGAAAGGCAGGCGTTAGTATGGACCGTACAAGAGTTTATATGAGTATCTGGGCGGCAGGGCTGGTCCTGGCGGCGGGTGCGGGAGGCTGTCATAAGGTCCACCAGTGCCCGTACTTACAGGGCATGACCGGCTGGAATATCCCCTCGCCGCTGC
Organism: Planctomycetota bacterium; assembly: GCA_029573975.1. The sequence goes on along the minus strand of JAKQBU010000383.1, from coordinate 5,991 downwards.
CGCCGGAAGGGCAGACGTATAAGGTGGTAGGATACCGCGAGGGCATTCGCTTCTATGTGATACAGTACAACGAGAAGATGTACCGGGCGGGGGATATCCGCTCAGCCCAGGGAGCGGAGGCTCTCCAACAGCTTGGTATCAAGACGGTTATATCCGCCTCCCCGAACAAGAACCAGCGGGCCTGGGCGGAGCAGTGCGGGATGAAATTTGTGGAGATCCCCTTCGGCTGGTATGACATGACGTCGGACGACCTGCATAAGTTCCTGCAGGTGGTGGACGCCAGCCCCAAGCCGATATGCGTGTGCAGCCGCAGCGGAATGCTGCGGGCCGGGATTCTGCTGGCCCACTACCGGATCCACCGGGAAGGCTGGGACGTGGAAGCGGCGCTCGAAGAGTATTATAAACTGGACGCCAATTACGGCGAATCGAAAAAGCTGGTGAAGGTGCTGAGGGAAAACGCGCCGCCGGAAGGGAACGATGCCGCACAAAACGTGCCCTGATTGACAGAACGAAGACGCCAGTGGGACGTAAGGCGGGCGTGAAGGTTATCGGACGGTAAGATTGCGCAAAAACGGCCACGGTGAATGGCCAAAATTGCGCAAGGCAAAAATTTTTGCTGAGTATTAACAAGGGTTTACGGCAAATTCGAGGGAAAAAAATGGTAAAATCTTTACGCAGTTGGTGACATCGGTCCCCATATGCAGGCTTTCCCTGCACCACTACGCGGTGGAAGTTGGAGTTGACACAAGTATCCATAATTGCTATACTTGCGAATAGTTGTTAGATTTCGGCATGTTTGAGGAATTGGAAGAATGGAAACCGTTGCGGTTATTTGGAAAACCGGGAGGTGATTAAGTGGCCTGGCAGTCGAAGAAAATCTCGCTGGTCGTACCGCTGTATAACGAACAGGATAATGTGAAAAAGCTGGTCGAGGAGATTGACACGGCTATGAGGCAGTCGGGACTGGAGTATGAATTGATCCTGGTGGATGACGGCAGTACGGATGGGACGTTTTCGATTCTGGCGGGCTTGCAGAATAATCATCCGGCTATGACGGTGATCCAGTTGCGGCGAAATTTCGGGCAGACGTCGGCAATGGCGGCGGGATTCGAGCAGGCGCGGGGCGAGGTGATTATCCCGCTGGATGGGGATTTGCAGAATGATCCGAATGACATTCCGAAATTGGTGGCCAAGCTGGAGGAGGGGTATGACGTGGTGAGCGGGTGGCGGAAGGACCGGAAAGACAGATTTTTGACGCGGAAAATTCCCTCGTGGACGGCGAATTATCTGATCAGCAAGATTACCGGGGTGTCGCTGCACGATTACGGCTGCACGCTGAAGGCGTACCGCAGCGAGGTGGTCAAGCATACGCCGCTGTACGGGGAGATGCACCGGTTTATCCCGGCGCTGGCGAGGTGGGCGGGGGCGAATGTGGCGGAGATCGTGGTGAATCATCGTCCCCGGATTCACGGCAAGACGAAATACGGGCTGAGCCGGACGGTAAAGGTGATCCTGGATTTGATTACGGTGAAATTTCTGGGGTCGTTCAGCACGAAGCCGCTGCATATTTTCGGCGGGCTGGGGCTGCTGGCGCTGCTGGGGTCTTTTGTGTGTGCGGCAACGGTCCTGATCATGAAGTTCGGCTACGGGTACAGCATGAACCGCAATCCGCTGCTGATTGTGGGGGCGGTGCTGGGGATGGCCAGCATACAATTTCTGTTGATGGGGCTGCTGGCGGAGATGCTGGCGCGGACCTATCATGAGTCGCAGAAAAAGCCGATTTATGTGATACGTACCATCTTGGGTGGAAGCAGGGAAACGAGCGAATCCGAGAGCCGGAAGGGGTGACTAAGGCAGCAAAACCAGCTAAGGTATTTTGAAAGCATGGCGCGAGCAAAACATAAAACAAGAATAGCTCCGGCGGCCGCTTCGCCGGCGGCCGGTAAAGCGCGGGACTGGCGGGCCATCGGCATTTTGGTGCTGGTAGCGGTGCTGGCGGCGATCCCGTTTTTCTACGGTAAATACCGGGAATTCCATACGGACGATCCGTTTGACAGTGGGATGAATATTTATACCGCCCGGCAGATTTTGGAGGGCGGGAAAATCGGGGTGGAGGTTTTTCCCAGCGCCCGGCCGGCGACGCTGCTGGCGAATGTAATCGGGGTGGGGCTGTTCGGCTATTCGGAATTTGGGCCGAAGCTGATGCAGATGCTGATGCAGATGGCGGCGCTGGGGCTGCTGTTTTACACGCTGCGGAAAGTTTATGGGAATTTGCCGGCGGCGATGGCTGTGATTCTGGCGTCGTTTTATCTGAGCTGTCCGTTTTTCGCGAAGTTCGGCAACGTTAAAGAGCAGTATATGATTGCCTGCATGATCGTTGCGGCCTGCGGGCTGATTCTGCGGCATGGGGGCGGGGCGTGGTGGTGGCTGGTGATTTCGGGCGGGGCGGCGATCAATGCGTATTACTTTAAACAGACGGGGGTTTCAGTCGCCATTGCCATGGTGATTTATGTACTGGCCCAGCCGATTCTGCGGCAGCGGACCTGGCGGGAGATGGGGAAGGATTTTCTGGGGCTGGGCGCCGGTATTCTCATCGGGCTGATTCCGTTGTCTGTTTTTTATACCTGGCAGGGCTGTTTTGTCCCATTTATCCTGGAAATTCCCCGGCTGGCGATCAATTTTATTTTCAGTTTTTTCCGGGGGACCACGCCGGCGGCCATCGGCGGCGGGTCGTATGTCGGCGGCAGCAAGCAGGTTTCGGATTTTGCCAATCAGTTTGCGACGGTATTTCGCTATTATCAGTCGTTTGTCGTGCCCATCGGTTTTGGGCTGCTGGCGATCGGGTGGAAAGTCACTCGAACCATTATTTTCAATCGAACTCGCCTCCGTGCCTTTGGCTTGCTTATCGCACTGCTGCTCGTCTGGTTTTTACTTCGAAGTCATATTCGATATCAACTTCTTCTCGACATAGCCGTTGTATTTTTAGCTGGCTTCCTCTTGTACTATTTTCATATAACGGTAAACGACTTTCAAGACCGTTTGGTGCTGCTTTTTGGCATCTGGTGGCTGCTGGATATGGCGCTGGTGTGGATATCGCCGCGGAGTTATGTGCAGTATTATCTGCCGCTGAACGGTTCGGCGGCTATGCTGGCGGGGTATGTTCTCTATCGCTGCCGGGAGTATCGGGCGGGATATCTGTGGCTGCTGGGGAGCTGGCTGGTGACGGATTTTCTGCTGCTGTGGCTAGAGGCGGGCGATTCGTTTTTGCATGTTGGCTTGAAGTCCGCTGCACCGAAGGGGTACGGGCTGCATCTAGTATATCATCTGATTCCGGTGGTACTCGGGGCGGGGATATATTTTCTCTTGAAAGCGGCGGATTGGCGGGCGGCGCGTTCGGTTCTTTTGTTTTTGCTTTGTGCGGTGATGATGCTGGTCTGGAATCGTGGGAACCTGAAGGATTTCCGAGAGAAGATCGAGGAGGTCAGCGAACAGCGGGCCAGACATCTAACGCCGCTGTGGCAGCAGATTGGGGAGTATATCCGGCAGCACAGCCAGCCGGAAGATGGCCTGTATGTGTGGGGGTGGTATCCGGGGATTTATGTGGCGGCGGAGCGGTTTGCGCCGACCACGTATCCGTCGGAAGACAATATGCATATCAGCGGCCCCCGGGGGCTGGGAAAAAGGATCCAGAACCTAGTGAATGATCTTCAGGCCCGGCCGCCGAAATTTATCGTGGATGCGCAGAAAATGCACTATCCGTTCTATACCCATCCGAATTTTGAACTGTGGCCGCGGGTGCCGGGGAAGAAGGAATTTGTGCCGCCGTCGATGGCCGGGGAATGGAGCGAGCCGCTAAACCAGTTTGTCGAGGATTATACCTATCAGCGGCTTACCGATCCGGCGCGGGCGGGCGGGCCGCTGGCGGCGGATAGGGCGCGGGAACTGGCCCGGGAGGAGAAGGCCCGGCATGAGGCGATGCTGCCGCTGCGGGAGTTTGTGATGCAGAATTATACGCCGCTGGATTTCGGGGCGATGGTGGCCTTTCAGTATAAAGGGAAATAAGTCAACCGGTACATGAAGATTCTGATGGTAAATTATGAGTTTCCGCCGATTGGCGGCGGGGGCGGTCAGGCGCACCAGAACCTGCTGCGGGAATACGCCAAAATGAAGGGGCTGGAGGTGGATGTTTTGACCAGCGGGCTGGGGCAGGGGCTTCAGCGGGAAGAGATGGCGGAGAATATCACGATTTATAAGGTTGGGATACGCAAAAATAATTTGCATTACTGGCGGAAATCAGAAGTAATGATCTGGCTTTACAAGGCCAGACGGGAATATGATACGTTAATCCAAAATAACCAGTATGATCTGGTACATGCCTTCTTCGGCTTTCCCTCCGGCTGGCTCTGCTATCGCAGCCGAAAACAGTTGCCCTATATCATTTCGCTGCGCGGCTCGGATGTGCCGGGTTATAATGAACGGCTGGGATTGGACTATTTTTTATTAGCGGGTTTATTCCGACGGATTTGGCGTGGGGCATCCTTCCTTGTGGCCAACAGCCGCGGATTAAAAGAGCTGGCCCAGCAATTCATGCCGGATCTCAATATTCAGGTTATTCCCAACGGAATCAACACCAATACATTTTATCCCGCAGAAAACTTTGAATTAACCAAACCATTGAAAATTTTGACGGTAGGCAGACTCATTCGCCGCAAACGAATTGAGCTGCTTATCGGAGCAATAGCAGAACTTAACACGTCAGGCCTGGATGTGGTACTATCGATTGCGGGGGAAGGCAATCTCATGGAAGAACTACAAACATTAGCAAAAAATCTTGGTATCGCAGAACGCGTTTATTTTCTCGGTAACGTTTCCTCCGATAAGATGCCGGAGGTATATCGCCATCATCATATTTTCGTAATGGCCAGTATGCACGAAGGAATGAGCAACGCCATGCTGGAAGCGATGGCCAGTGGGCTACCGATTATTACCAGCCCATGCGAAGGTGTGGAGGAACTGATTGATGACAACGGCATCATCATCCGGCCGCCGATGAAAGAAGCGTTCGCAGAAGCGATTGGGAAACTGGTTCAGGACAAAAACGCCAGGGGAAAAATGGCCGCCGCGGCGTGCCAAAAGGCCGAAACCTTCACCTGGAAGGCGGCAGCGGCACAATACCTTCCATCTTATAATTCTCTTTTAAAAAGGAATCGTTGAGATACACGGTATTTTATGTGCGGTATAGCAGGTTTTAACTGGCCCGATCAAGAACTCATACAGCAGATGATGCATAGTCTGCGGCATCGAGGGCCGGATGATAAGGGATTCTATGGGGATGGGGAGGCTTCGCTGGGGCATCGGCGGCTTTCGATTCTCGATACCTCGTCCCACGGTCACCAGCCGATGCCGTATGAGCATCTGGTGCTGGTTTATAACGGGGAAATCTATAATTTTCAGGAGTTGAAGAAGCGGCTTGAGGAAAAAGGCTACCGGTTTTTCTCCCATACGGACACGGAGGTTATCCTATACAGTTATCATTTGTGGGGTCCGACCTGTGTTGAAAAATTCAACGGCATGTGGGCCTTTTGCATCTATGACCGGAAAGCGAAAACGTTTTTTCTTTCCCGGGATCGCTTCGGGATCAAGCCGCTGTATTATTATTTCGACGGGGAGAAATTTATCTTTGCGTCGGAACTGAAAGCCATTCGAGAGCATACCATAAACCCGTCCCTGAACCAGACTGCATTGAATTATTATTTTTACCAGAAATATATAGGGGGCAGTCATACGATTTATAACGGCTGCTACAAAGTGCAGCCTTCGGAAAATATCACGTTTTCCCTGGCATCGCGCCGGCTGACCAAGACCCGCTACTATCATCTGGAAGAGGATATTGCGGCGCAGGGGGAGACGCCGCTGGAGCGGCGGATAGAATCGGTGGAAGAAACGATCGGGGAGGCGGTGCAAAGCCACCTGGTGGCGGATGTGCCGGTC